>JAGOLJ010000113.1 GCA_017994125.1 Candidatus Altimarinota bacterium | reverse complement strand
TCCAAGGTCGGCAATGAAGAACACAAGGAAATGCAGATTATGACCGGGCGTATTGTCTTTGTTAGTATTTTATTGATTGGATTAAGCGTTGCCTTAACCATCGCCGGCATCAATATGATGACTATCATTGCCGCATTGGGCTTTGGTATTTCCTTTGGTATGCAGGACATGGTTGCCAATTTTATCGCAGGGCTTTACCTGCTTGCTTCCAGACACTTTGCCATTGGCGACTGGGTTACAGTCGGAGATAAAATTGGAAAAGTGGAAGAGATTGGATCCCGCGCAACCATCCTGCGCACTTACGATGGGCTCAAGCTGATTGTCGCCAATTCCGTTCTTTTTAAAGGTCAGATAACCAGTTTCACCAGCAACCCGATGCGCCGCTTAAAAGTGCCGGTTTACACACGTTATTATGTAAACCTGAAAGATGTCGTAACAATTTGTCTTAACGTAGTCAGGTCAAATCCCAAAATCTTTCTGGAGCCAAAACCGACAGTAGTAGTCAAAGATATGGCTGATTACTATATGGAATTTGAATTACGTTTTTGGGTCGATTCCAAAAGTTACTGGAAAAGAATCCAGTCCGACATTTTTTATCAGATTGAGAGAAAGATTGAAGAAGCCGGCTTTGAGGCTCCATACCCTGTTACATCCTTAAGTTTTGAACCCGAAATCGAGGATTATGCCCTTAAAACAAAAACTTTATCACCGGAAGAATATAACAACATGCTCAATGCCCGTGGCCTGATGGAAGATGAATACAATAAAAAAAGAGCCGAGCTCCTCAAATTACAGGCCGCCATCCAGAAACCTTTTGTTGCCGATTTACCGGGCACAGCCTTTATCAAAACAGAAAATCCTGCAGTAGCGGTACCTTTAGCGGGCGCTCAACCTTCCTCTGCGGTCCCGGGTGTTCAGATATCGCCGGAAACTCCGGTTATTTCACCTTCATCGCAGGTACCAGTCACTCCGCCCAATCCAATTAATCCGCAGCCATGAACCAGATCATCAACATGCTGTTACAGGTCCCGGTAGCTTTCGCTCAAAATTCCGAAACTGCCACTGCGGCAAACAAAACTGCGTCCCAGTTCGAAAATCTGGTTAATTCCATAATTCAGGCGATTCCTCTTTGGTTTACCGCGTTAATCGTACTGATAATATCCTTTGTTTTAGCCAGGGTAGTCAAAAATTCTGTCGAAAACCGGATGACCTCTGCTGGTCTGGAAGAAGAGCATAAGGAAATCCAGATCGTCGCGGGACGCGCTTCCAGCGTCATCGTCATGACCCTGGGCGCCACTGCTGCTCTAAAAATCGCCGGCCTGGATTTGACGCCGATTATCGCTGCTGCCGCTTTTGGCATAGGCTTTGCCCTCCGCGACATCATTATGAACTTTTTAGCTGGAATCATCGTGTTATTGCAGAAACAGTTTACCATTGGTGACTGGATTAAAATAAAAGGTACTACCGGCATCGTCAAAGAAATCCAGTCCCGTTACACCATCATAAAAAAATTCGATGGAACAAAAGCCATTATCCCTAATTCAGATCTGTTTAAAAACCAGGTTACCAACCTTACCGGCAATGGCACCAGGCGCTTCACCATCAACCTGGGAGTCGACCGCTATTATGATCTTAAGGAAGCTATCGACCTCATTTACAAATCAATAACCAAAGTTGACAGGATTCTCAAAGCGCCGCGGCCATCCATCATTGTTACCCAGCCTGGAGGCTACTATAACAATCTCCAGATCCGCTGCTGGGTAGAAGCAAAAAAAGGTGTATTAAAGCCAATCAGCGCCTTAATGCGACAGGTGCATAAGGATTTTTATAAGCGCGGCTGGGCCTGGCCATTCCCCACACAGACCGTCATTATGGATAAAGATGATGATAAAAACAATGTTACTGCACGCCAACAGGCCTACATCGAAAAACAAAAACACAAGAAAAAAAAGATGGCCCAACCGGAGCCTTTAGTTCAGGCCGCGCCAATCCAGCCGCAAACTACGGTGCCGGTACAGCCTCAATCTTTCGCCCCCGTACAAAACGTAACTTACCCACAGGCTGCCCCACAGCCACAAGCTATGCAACAGGTCCCATTATGGCTTCAAAAAGCTACGGGACAAGCCATTTCAAACCAGCCACCAGCACCGGTAAATGAAGGTCAGTCAACCTTCACAATGCCCGTTATAACTTCTCCACCTAATCAGGTGGGGCCATTACCACAGGCACCATCACAGCTACCTGTAACTCCGCAGACAGTTCCAGCTGCACAACCGGCACCAGCCGGGTCTGAATACCCCGGGCAGATTACATCTGTATAATTGGGGCACTATATAATTGGCGCGGCCTTCCATATGCGCCGCTCATTTCTGCGCCTCTAAAATCGCAGACATTAAAAAACCCCTCGCTTGGCAAGGGGAGAAAATTCCGAGAGATTCTATCAACCGTAGAGTAAAAAAAATTTAATACGGCTGAGAATTTTGTTTTTGTGTGGAATTTATTTTTGTTTTTCCGGCGCTGTTGACTAGGCAGTCCGTTTTACTCTGCGCATGTTTCGGCTAATTGTTTACAGTCCGGCCAAGGACCGCCTGTTGGTGTGCACTGAAGCCATAAAGACTAAAACAATGCACCAGGCAGCTGGAGGGGTGGCCCGGTTAGTCAAGGAGGGCCATTACATAGCAGAGAAAGTTGAGGGATTAATTCCAGCTTCTTTGAAGAAGTGGATAATCCAAAATAAATTGTGGATTAAAGGTCTTATTTCTTAATCCCTCGACCCTCTCTGCTATCCCCATTAGTATATAAATACTTGGGGATATTACAGTCTATTTGTCAATGTGCCAAAAATTAGGTTCGACATGGGCATCATCTCACTGTATCTTTATTTCCATCGTATCAGTACATGATAACAAATCCAGTTTAAGGGGTCAATAGATTGTCATGGACAGATATTACAGTTGTGTTATAGGAAAATATTACACTGTAAATGCAAATAGCCGACATACGCCATTAAACAAAGCAAAAAGAGGGGATTATTACAGAGGAAATGTAGTCTGATTACATCTTTACCCCAGTTTTCCCCGCCATTTCAGAAAATACTTGAAAGCACTGGCCACATGCAGCCAGAAAACCTTTTTCGTCATCGTTTTAAACAGGCCTCCATCACTTAACCGCTTATGGTAATGGTTCATTTGGGTTTCCGGAAAATAAACAATCCTGTAACCTGCTTTTTTAACCATATTGCATAGATCCAGATCCTCCATAAACAGGAAATATCTTTTATCAAAACCTCCTACTTCTTCAAAAACCCTGCGCGGCAGCAGCATGGCGGCGCCGGTCACCAGATCAACATCCTGGGTCGTTTTATGGTCAAAATCAGCCATCAGGTACCTGTCCACGCGTTTTTTAAAGAAAGGCAGTTTGCCAAACGGGGTTCTTTTTAGCACCTGATCACTAAACTTCATGTGCCTGCGGCACGATTCCTGCACCTTTCCGCTGGAATAAACCAATTGCGGATGCAAAATGCCAATATCCGGGGTCTTTTCCATATAATCAACCATCTTCCGCAGGCTATCCTCTTTTA
>JAGOLJ010000112.1 GCA_017994125.1 Candidatus Altimarinota bacterium | reverse complement strand
GTGTTTTTTCACTGGTGGAAGCGAAATAACTTTGGTACTGGTTCAGCCCCACGCCTAACAGCGGATGATCCTTAATCATCTGCAGATTCATCATGTATATATCTTTTCGGCTTTCCGCTGAGTTTTCGTAGCGGTACTGTTTTTCACCGCTCAGCACTGAAAATTTGTATGAATTTTTCTGGATCAGGAAAACTCCTCCTGCAAACAATAACATCATTACCAAAACAGCCGCAAATTTCTTTAAAGGTAATAACCTGAAAAAATACAGGGTCAAAGCTCCAAAAACCGCCGCATAGGCACCATATGATTGTGTAAGATAAAGTGTCGCCAGGCTTAACACCAGGATCATCAGTTCAGCCTTTAACCCATCCGTAAAAATTTTCCATAATGACAAAACGCATTTACCCGGACATTTTTCTTTTGACCATAAACCTTTGTGCTTTTGTTCCTTCACCCAGTTGCCCATCCGGGCCAGCCCAATCACCACCGCCGGGGTAACCATAAAGGCCGCCCAATTGGCACTGGTGGCTTTTAACGTTATAAAATCGATAAATGGCCAGCTAAGCCTTTGCATAAAGTCATAACGCTCTCCCGGAAATATACCTGAAAAATATTGGATTAAAGCTAAAAAGCTGAATAAGCCAGCCATATACAGATACTGCCTGGTAAGCTTTTCCAGATCATCTTTTTCCATCGTTTTTACCATTAACAGCACCAGTATTATTGGCAAAACAAACAGACTCCTGAAATATAAAAATGGTGTAGAAAGAATCGGTGTATAGGTCTTCTGGTAAAGCATTTCCAGAACTCCGGCAATTAAAATCAGCACTATTCCAGCCGCCAGTTCCCATGGTATTTTCCGAACAACAAACTTTATTTTTCCAACAACCAGGCCAATCAAAAGCACAGCTATTAAAATCAGCACATAAAGATCAACAACCGTAATCCAGTCCCAGAATTCAGGCCCACTGAAAAATCTTTTTAAAGGAAAAAATTTCCAAAAACTCTGCTGGAAGATACCCGCCAAAAGAACCCAGGGCATTAGCAGTAGCAGAAATTTATAAATTGATGAAAATGAAACTTTTTTCAGATAAAAGATTTGTTATTTGGCATAATTATAGCCACTTGGATCATATTAACAATATCCACCCTTACTTGCCAGTTAGTTGTCAGTGGTGGATAATATAAATGGATAAACATCCATAACAAAAACATATGAGAAAAAATGTCTTGGCAATTATCAGCTTTTTAGCGGTTGCCGCCAATCTTATTGTGCCCGGCTTGGCTTTTGGCCAAAGCCAGCAGTCGGGAACACAACAGGTAAACTGTGGCTATTTGACCTTGAATGCCTATCCTGCAAATGATATGGCTTTTTCATTTACCACAACCCTCACTTATACGCTTGTAACGTACTAGTATAAAAAGCCTCAGCTTTCATTTTAAATTTAAAAGACCGCGCCAAAACCGCGGTCTTTTTGTTACAGCTAGCGCCATTGACAAAGTTTGAAAAATTGATAAAATAAACATCCAAATATTGCTACTTATCAACCTTTTTATGGCCTTAGACAGAGTTGTACTGGATATCCCTCATGGTGGCCAGCAGGCCCCATCACGCGAAGTCAGAAGCCACCTACACCCCGATATCAGACCCATTGATCTCTATCGCGAGGCCGACCTTTACTCAACCGGATTTTACATTAACCAGCCCGATATTCCCGAAAGGAACAAAATTGTCATGCATCAGTTAAGGGCCATCGTTGATGTAAACAGGGAACTTGATGATTTCAGCCCTGATGGAGTAGTAAAAACTCAAACCTCACGCGGACAACAGCTCTATTTAAACCAGGCCGGACTATCCCCAAGGCAGCGGCAACAGTTAGTGGAGTCTTATGCCCGTCCCTACATGGATAAGCTTGAACGGGCCGTTGAAAATCCGGCTACTCGCCTGGTAACTTTGTGCCATACCATGGACCCCATCGGTCCTGCTACAAGAGCCTCAGCAGGTAAAAAACGCCCTTTAATTCTTATTGCCAATGGTGGCGATAATGCAGGTAATCCCGAAAAACCTTATCAGCTTCCCCGCCATTTAATGGAACAGATCAAAGCTGAAATTGAAAGTCGCATCCGTGAGCTAAATCTCGATAGTACAGTAATTTCAAACGGCCAGATCGTAAGCTTTAACAGTCCTTATCGTGGAGCAAAATCCATCGACCGCATCGGCCCACAAAGGCTTTATGGTAAAAAAGCTTTCATGATCGAGGTCAATAAATCACTGGTCATGGATTATAAATCCCTGCGCCAGACCAACCCTAAAAACATTGCCGTTATCAGGGATATCATCGGCCAGGTAATTGAAAAAGTACTCGGCAAACTTTAATTACTTGCCAAATTTAATTACCAGTTCAGGCCTTGTTTTTCAGGCTTCATCAATGGGAACAGTACCGTATCTTTCAGATTGTCTTGATTAGTCAGAATTGCTGTAAAACGGTCAATGCCCATTCCCCAGCCAGAAATAGGTGGCATGCCATGCTCCATCGCCAGCAGATAATCCTCATCCATAGGCATTGCTTCTTCATCGCCGTGGGCGCGGGCTTCAGCCTGTTTAAGCAAACGCTCCCGCTGGTCAACCGGATCCACCAGCTCACTATAGGCATTCAAAATTTCCCAGGTATTAACCAGCACCTGGAAGGTGTCCGCCAGTCGCGGATCTTCATCGTTGCGGCGTGCCAGTGGCTTGGTATCCACCGGATGCTTGGTTACAAAACAGGGCTGAATCAGCTTGGGGCGTGATACCTTCTTATAAAGCGCATCACACAGATTGCCATAGCCCATCGTCTGCACCTTCTCAATTTCAATACCCTTCTTTTTGATTTCTGCACGCAGTTTATCGGCATCACCGTAGTAGTCCAGAATATTAATGCCGCAATCTTTTTCAATAATCTCCACAAACTTCAGTCTTGGCCAGGGCGGAGTAAAATCGATCATCTGCTCATTTCCATCGCGGTCGCGGCAGGGGAGTTTATAATCTCCGACAACTTCCTTAATAATATGGGTAATCAGTTTCTCGGTGAAATCCATATTATCCTCATAGTTCCAATAAGCCGCGTAATACTCCAGCATCGTAAATTCCTGCAAGTGGGAAGGATCAATTCCCTCATTGCGGAAGCATTTGGCAAATTCATAAACACGCTCAAATCCGCCAACAATCGCTCTCTTTAAATAAGTTTCAGGGGCGATTCTCAAAAATACATCAATGTCCAAAGCATTATGGTGCGTACTGAAAGGCTTGGCTGCCGCACCGGAAGGAATAGACGTCAGGATTGGCGTTTCCACCTCCATAAAGTGATTGGCATCCATAAATTTGCGCATCTCTTTAATCAGTTTTGTACGCAGCTTAAAACGTTCCATACTATCCGGGTCGCTCAACATATCCAGGTACCTGTAGCGGTACTTGGATTCCTGATCTTGCAGCCCATGAAACTTTTCCGGCAGAGGACGCAGCGTCTTGCCGAGCAGCACATAATCTTTAATCAAAAGTGTCAGCTCTCCGTGCTTGGTAAAAAACAGTTCGCCTTCCGCCCCCATAAAATCT
>JAGOLJ010000017.1 GCA_017994125.1 Candidatus Altimarinota bacterium | reverse complement strand
TTAAAAGTCCCATCCGGATAGCCAGCCAATACCTTATATTTTTTAAGGAAAGTAACAGCTTTAAAAGCTTCCGAATCAGTATCAACATCTTTGAATAATACACTTTGAAGGATTTTGCCATCGGCAGTGGTCTGACCGTCAGAAACCCGTATCTGTAGACCGTATTGGGTATGAGGGGTGAATTCAAAAGAGGCTTTTCCGTTTATAAACTCGGAAGGTCTTATAACCGATGGAACATCCGCTGAACCAAGAATTACCTGCGGATAAATACCGTCCTTTGGCCTGTAATTCTTTATAATATCACCATTGCTGTTTAAAGCCTCAATGGTCATAGTTTGCTTTGTTTCTGCCACAAATTGATCACTCTCCGTCCTTAGTCTAAACTCATTGGCGTAATTGGTATATTCGGGGGTATTGCTGGTTGTAGAAGATACATTTGATGTTTCCGTTGTCGTGGTATTTGATGGCTCGGTTGCCTGGCTGTTGTTAACACTATTTACGGTGGTGGTCCCCTGAGTATTACTGGCAGGAAGTTCCGGTGGTAATTCGCTTACAGCAGGCGTACTGGTAGGTGGCTGGGATACCGCAGATCCGGAAGTTGTGGAGCTAGATCCGGAAGTTGTGGATCCGCTACCGGACGTGGTTGACCCTGATCCTATAGAAGTTGAACCAGACACCGTAGAAGTTGAACCAGACACCGTAGAAGTTGGTTGGTATGTAGAGGTGGACGTAGATATAGAAGTGGATCCGGCATAGTTTAAATACTTTTGCACATACACCATCGGGTTGATTGTTGTCTGAAGGGCTTTGTCTTTGCCAAGGCCAGCGTCGATAGCGCCATTAAATGTCAGTCCTGCGGCACTGTATTCCTGATAGGTAAAAGGCCAATAAGGATGCCACGGAGCCTTGTCGTTATCTATCTGGAAGTGAAGATGCGGAGTGGTCGCAGTACCAGTGTGTCCACTTTTTGCTATTAACTGGCCTTTTAACACTACGTCACCTTCTGCAACCAGGATTTCATTGAGATGGTTATATGCTGAATAGTACGTAGCTTTTACCGTAGGATTATCAAAGCTCGGGAATCCGTCATGTTTGATTACAATATGCTTCCCAAAACCTGTAGTTTGTTCAGAAACTTTAACGACAACGCCATTCCCAATTGCATAAACAGGGGTGTTATCGGGAATTTTGATATCTACCGCTAAGTGGCTTCCGGCATTTTCCTGCCCATCCAGCTTATAGTTACCCATGTAAGGGACACTGAAAGTTATTTTTGCATTTCTGGTGTTCAGGTCAGAAGCCGTTTTCCATCCCAGCTGTTCGGTTGGCGTCCTTAAAACATTGGCGTCATAAGTCGGAAGAGCCCCCATTTTACTGGTAGGCATTGCATCGTAACTCAATCTGTATTCGGAGGAAGTAAGTGAAGTCCAAATCGGAGCCTTTAGAATAGGTAAAGCGGTTCCATCATAAGCAGGTGCAGTTTTGGTAGGAATAATCGATGTCAGTAAATTCGCATAATTTTGCTCAACCATAAAAAGAGAGCCAGTCAGAAGGATCAGGAGTACTAGCCAGTTGTTCTTTTTGGAATGGGGTTTGTCTTGGTTTTTCATTGTTTTTTGTTTTAAATATCTCTATATTTTATCAAAAAAAAGCCAATAAATCAATTATGAAGGTCTTCAGGTCAAGGTCCCCGGCTGAGACGCGTCAAATCGCCGCAGACTTATATAAAAGCCAGAAAAAAACAGTAATAATAACTCTCCGCGGCGACTTGGGTAGTGGGAAAACGGTTTTTGTCAAAGGTTTTGCCTCCATGATGGGGTTTAGCAATAAAGACATCAAAAGTCCTACTTATACCTACGTCCGCAGATACAGGAATAAAGACGGTCGCACGTTATTTCACCTTGATCTATATCGTATTAATGAATTGGATGATCTGATGGCCCATGATCTATCGGAAATCTTTAGCCAAAAAGCTTATTGTCTTATTGAATGGCCGGAACGCATTGCCGAATTAATCCCAGGTAGTGCCATTGATGTAAGTTTTGAATATGCCGGGGAAAAATCACGGAGAATTACAATTAATGATCGAAAGTCTGTAAAAGCACTTACCCTTAATGAAACCAGGCAATTGATCAGGAAATACCGCATGCCCATTAATGTCTGGAATCATACGCGCAGAGTAACGGCACTATGTATTTATCTGGGTAAAAAAATCATTCAAAACGGCATTAAAGTTGATTTGGATAAACTTAAAAAAGCGGCGCTGCTCCATGATCTTGTTAAAGTCTGTGATTTTAGGAGCTTCACCCCATCCAGTTTCCAGCAAAAAGTCAACGCCGCAGATTTAAAGGTTTGGAAAAAAATCAAAAAAGAGTACGGGGAAATTGGACACGCCAGGGGAGCGGCAGATGTACTGCAAAAATCCGGACAGGACGATTTGGCCAGCCTTGTCTTGAAACA
Organism: Candidatus Altimarinota bacterium; assembly: GCA_017994125.1. Lineage (GTDB taxonomy): Bacteria > Patescibacteriota > Gracilibacteria > UBA1369 > UBA1369 > JAGOLJ01. Next base: position 14,698 of record JAGOLJ010000017.1, on the reverse strand, counting down.
CGACTTCTACAGTCCGGTCAGCGTTGAAAAGCAGGATCGCCCGCAAAGTTATGAAGAAAAGATCCTCTATTATGCGGATAAGCGCATTATGCATTCAAATGTAGTCAGCATTAAACAAAGGCTTGCAGACTTTGACCATCGTTATTCCGCACCTCATGCCAATAATGATTCTATTGTCCAAATAAAAAGGCGAATGGTAGCCAGGGAATTATACAGATTTGAAAAGGAGTTATGTAAGGCTGCCTGCCTAAAACCTGATCAAATCAATAATGATACCGTTGGTAATTTTAAATTTTAGAGGCTTACATTAAAGCCGCAATCTCAGGAGAGGTCATCCTGTTTTTTTGCCGCAACTACAGATTCTATAGAAGCTCTTTTAGCCAATAATGAATTAAGTTTGGCTCTTGTTACAGGGCCGAGCACACCGGCATAAACAGATTCTTTATCTCCAACCAGTCCATTTATTTGCTGGAACTTGAAAACAGCATGGGCTGTCACATCTCCATAGTAGCCGGTAGGATTTATACCTAACAGATGAAGGTTTTTAAGTTCTTTCTGCAGGATTCTTACATCATCACCACTGTCACCAAGCTTCATGTCACGTCCAAAAGTTTCATTGGCAGCAATGATTTGCTGTTTGCTCTGCACTTTCAATTCGGTCATACGTGCGGAAAGTAATTTCAGCGTTTTGGGACCAACAACTCCGGCTCCATAACTTGATTCCTGGGCTATAATCTTTTCATTAAGCTGGAATTTTGTAACAGCTTTTGCAGTTTTATTATCAAAGCTGGAATTGATCTCTCCTTCATAGTAATTCAGCTCCTTTAAAGCTTGCTGCAGTTTTTTTACGTGGTCGCCGGAATCGCCCATATCGGCAGCCTTAAAGCCGTTTTCTGCTGATAATGCTGGTTGGGATGGAAGACTTGCCACCAGGTTTTCCTTAGCAGTAGTGGTTTGATCTGTGGAAGCGGAATTAACAGAATTATTAGTGGTATTGTTGGCTGTAAGCGTATTTGTAACGTTATATCGTTCATCCATTGTGAATCCATCAAGCGCAATATATTCCTTAATGGAGCTGTCTTTTCCAAGCACAGTCACTTCAATTGTCCTCTTTCCCCATTTCATGGCCCTGCTTCTGCCTGCGTCTCCAAAACCCATCCACACATCCAGGCGGTCATGCGCATTATTGCGTTGTCCGGAATGTACAATTGCGCCTCCCCTGTCATGAACTGCCGCAACTCCCAGTCCTGGAATATTCATTTTAATTCCAAAATCATATCCCTTCGGAGCTGCAATCATGCCAGGATATACCTCTGTCCCATCTGCTCCATGCACACCACCTCCGTTCAACCTGATATCTCCGGAATAACTTCCGGTAACATATTTATTCTGGCCTTTAATAGGTGAATAATAGGCTGATATGATAAAAGTCCTCTTATAGGGGTAGGAATGTGTAGTAAATTCAGCATCCCAATTTAATGAGGCTGTATTTTTATCTTCTATCTGTATTTCAATTTCAGGGCTAACCGGAATAATAACCTTGCCCGAAGTTAGTGTTTGTGAGACCTGATCCCCTGAAGCATCTTCCTGGGCACTAGTGGTAAGGGTATTGATAACTTCAGCTCTGGCCGGTTGTAGTGGATAAATCATCGCAGCCATAGCCAGCAGGTTTATTGAAGCTGCAATAGCTTTGCCGATTTTTTTGGACAACATAGATTTTGGTTTTAGTTTTAGGTTTGTTTTTTTTTGCTGATACGCCTTGTCTTTTGGGCATATCAACACATATTAACATAAAATAAAGAACCGCAAGGGAGTTAAAGTTGCGATATACTTACAATATTTTATGAAAGCGCGAATTACTGAAGAAAAGACTTAAAAGTCAAGTATTTAAATGCTATCACAAAATGTTATCGCAAGATTTGCAACCATGGTAAAACTCTAACTAAAATGGTCAAATTCTAAAAAACAGCCCCGATTCTTCTAAGAATCTCCCTCTCAACAAACTCACGGTCACGCCCATATTTAAGTCTGGAAAGCTGCTTAAACGCTTCGGCTGCTTCAAAGTCTCCCTTTTCCAGATATGGGTTAACCGGAGTAATACTAAATGGGCGGCTTGGCTGGGTATCAATTGAAAGCTTCATAACCGCTTTATATTTGTCCAGATTGATCAGATCCTGGTCGCTGAATACCGGAGCCATTTCTTTAGCCATATATTCTGCATCCTGCGCGCCAATCTTATAACACATCATTGAACCAACGTTACCAAAGACAGCATCTTTAACTTTGGATTTGCGATCTGCCCCTTCCAGCTGGGCTATATATTGATGGGCCATATTCAGACTTAAACGGTATTTTCTGGCCTCAGAAAGGATAGTTTCAATACTGTCTGTAATATAGTTCTGGAACTCATCTATATATAGGAAGAAATCTTTCTTTTTAACTTCCTTGGGCATCTTCTGCCTGGCCAAAGCGGCCATTTGGATCTTTGATACAATAATAAGCCCTAGCAGCCTGGAGTTGATTTCACCAACGGAACCTTTGGACAGGTTAATAAGCAAAATCTTTCCCTCCTGCATTACTTTGGCAAAATCAAACGCGGACTTTGCCTGGCCGATGATGTTTCTCATCATCGAGTTTGTTACGAACTGGCCAAATTTTGCTGCAAAGTATGGGATCATCTCCTGCTTTTCACGTGCGCCGGTCTTGGCCATCTGGTTTTCCCAGAAAGATTTAACAATTGGATTGGTAACATATTCAACTTTCATCCTTTGGAAATCGTCATCGGTAAACAGACGGACAATATCCGTTAAAGCTCCTCCTTCAGGATCAGACATAAGTGTAAGACAACCATTACGAAAATAGTCTTGGATGCGGGGGCCAAAGATCTCTTCGTTAAACAGCTTAATCATGATGTTCATGGCCTCAAGAGCCACATATTCCTTCTCCTCCCAGTTTTCACCTTCAAGCAGGTTTAAGCCCATTGGCCTTTCCATATCCGCCGGATTAAAATAAATCACATCATCAGCACGTTCGCGCGGAATAAATGGAATGATATCTTCAATCAATGAACCATGAGGATCAACTACGCATACCCCATCGCCATTGCGGAAATCCTGCCTGATCATTACCTGGAAGATGGAAGATTTACCAGTACCCGTTTGCCCAATTACGTAGAAGTGCCTGAAACGGTCCTCCCTCTTCATTCTTATTTCTTTTGTTTCACCGCGGTAAGTATTATGTCCAAGCAGAATACCTTCTGTAGGAATATTGTAGGGTGGGGGAGCAATCTTATAGTTTTGCCAGCCAATTGTAGGAGCTTTGTTATATCTGGCTGCCGGAAGATGGAAAATGGAAGCCAGTTCATCTGACGAAAGGATATCTTGTTTTTTCTTTATGACATCACGCCAGAGTTTATTGAAAGATCTTAGAATAAAATCTTTAACAATATGTTTGTCGGACAGGTATTTAACAGTTCCAAAACCGTTTGCGTTTGGAGAACTGTACTGCACAAAGGCGCTCTTTATGTTGGCCAGATAAGCTTTGGCTTCCCGTTCGGACATCGCTGAAGTAACAATCCTTATGATGGTTTCATACCCCATTTTTGAATTCTTTTCCTCCAGCGCTTTTACTTCCTCATCAGTCAGGGGAGTTGTCCTTCCGCTGGCTTCAGGGGCTTTATTACTCTGACTGATATCCCCCCGTACAAAAAAATCGAAAAAAGCTCCCAAAATTGCCAGAGGATGGAAAGAAGGCATGCCTTTCTTCTTTTGATTGAAAATATTTTTAGCTTCATCACGTCCCTTCTTTTGCCAGCCATCCTTCATTGGCCTGATCATGATTTGGATTGCCGCACCATCTTCGTACCCCAGCTTACTCAAAACGTTAGTAATATTGTTTAAAGGATCAGAATTAAGGTGCTGATAAGTTTTTATCGGGTAAATAAAAGTCTTATTCAGCTTAAGCTGACAGGCTGCGAACTTGGAATTTGGCTTAAAAATATTATAGTCCGTAACTTGTTCTACATATGAATCAGGATAGAAAGCAGTTATTTGTTTTTCAATCAGCATTTTCAATTCACGTGGAACAACAGCATAAAAATGAATCTGGTTCTCAATAACGGCATATTCCAGAGAAAAAAAGTCCTGTCCGATTAATCTGCTTTTCAGATTTTTGGTATAGATACTGTGAAGGGCTTCAAACAGGTGTGAAGCAACACCAAGAACTTCTTTAAAATCTTTGCCTTCTGAAACCTGTCCCTCTTCACGGTCTTCTTTTGACTCTTTCTTGGGAACGATGATTTTTAGAAACACCATGTTCAGAGATCGCATATAATTACTGTTCCTGCGTATTACAAAAACCAGAAGCTTAAAGACGATATATAACACTATAGCTCCTGCAATTGATAGGCCTGCAACCAGGAAAAAGTCCTTCATAAGTTCTTTAAATATCATTTACATTATAGCCCAAAAGCGCATTTAAATAAATTAAATCACACTAAAATATCCAACAATACGCCGTTAAGGACATTAATTTTCTTTCTTCTTGGGAAGATCGATCCTTATGTGCATTTCGGCGACCTGTTCATCCGGCATCGGGGCAGGGGCGCTTAGCATCAGGTCCTTTGCTTTTTGGTCCTTCGGGAAAGCTATCACCTCACGGATATTGGGTTCATCACAGAAAATCATTACCAATCTGTCCAGGCCCCAGCCATTACCACCGTGCGGCGGGGCTCCGAATTCAAAGGCATGAAGTAGATGGCCAAACCGCCATTTTGCTTCATCTTTCGTTATTTTAAGGATATCAAAAATCTTGCTCTGAAGTTCCGGATCATGGATTCTTATGCTTCCACCATTGACCTCAGAACCGTTGAGGGCCAGATCGTAGGCAACAGCTCTGACCTTTCCCGGAGCGGTATCAAGCAGCGGGATATCTTCCTCTTTGGGCATAGTAAACGGATGATGCTCGGCGGTAAGCTGCTCAAGTTCTTTATTCCATGAAAAAAGAGGGAAGTCGTAGATCCAGCAGAAGGCCAGTAAATTGGGATCACGCAGGTTAAACTTGTCGGCACAGGCCAAGCGTATATGACCAAGTGCTTCGCAGACCACCGAAAACTTATCAGCTCCGATAAAAATAATGTCGCCAGGTTTTGCTCCCGTAACAGTTATAATATTTTTTATTTCTTCCTCCTTAAGAAATTTTATCAGTGAAGATTTTGGACCTTCTTCAGTAACTTGTATGTAGGAAAGGCCTTTTGCCCCATAAACTTTTGCCAGTTCGGTTAAGTCATCAATTTCTTTCCTGGTAAACTTTAAACCACCATCCACTTTAAGCGCTTTAACATTTCCTCCGGCGCTTATTACATCGGAAAACACTTTAAATTCACAGTTTTTAACCTGTTCACTTATATCCTTCATTGGCATTTCAAAGCGCAGGTCAGGTTTATCGGAGCCGTAAGTTTCCATGGCTTCCTTCCAGGTTAATCGTGGAAATGGCTTACTTACAAGTTTTTTATGGGTAACCAGCTTTTCACATAACAGGATCGCCAGTTCCTCGTTAAGTTGCATAATGTCTTCCTGCTCAACAAAAGACATTTCTATATCAAGCTGTGTAAATTCGGGCTGCCTGTCTCCTCGCTGATCCTCATCACGGAAACAGCGTGCGATCTGGAAATACTTGTCCATGCCTGCCACCATTAAAAGCTGCTTTAACTGCTGGGGCGACTGGGGCAGTACAAAAAAACTTCCGGGATACAACCTTGAAGGTACCAGATATTCACGGCTGCCTTCAGGCGTCCCCTTAATCAGCATCGGGGTTTCAATTTCAATAAACCCCTTATTGTCCATAAAATCACGCATCATCTTGATAACCTTGTGGCGCATGATAATGTTTTTCTTCATCCTTTCTCTGCGCAAATCCAGATAACGGTATTTAAGCCTCAAATCTTCGGAAATATCTTTATCCTGGTCTATTTCAAAAGGCGGAGTTTTAGCCGAATTCAAAATCTTGAATTCCCTAATCAAAACTTCTATTTCCCCCGTAGCCATTTTTTCATTTTTCATCCCCTCAGGACGGGCTCTAACTTTGCCTTTGATTTGTATTACGTATTCACTCCTGACTTTATCAGCTAAAACATGCATTTCAGGTGAAACCGCCGGATCAGAAACAATTTGGGTCAGTCCATAGCGGTCGCGCAAATCGATAAATATTAAACCTCCATGGTCCCTTCTTCTGTTAACCCAGCCACAAAGGGAAACTTCTTCCCCGATGTTTTCTGACGTCAAATCGTTACAGGTGTGTGTGCGAAGCATAATCGGTAGTTAATTATAGGGCGCTAACTTGCTAAATAATAAGGTTTTTTAATTCAGTTTCAAGCGATTCTGTAAGAGATATGCCAAAAGGAAGCTTTATCTTTTTGGCGTTATCACCGCTTCCAATATGCAGTTCAACCTTACGGTCTCCCTGATTGGCTAGCAATAACGTTTTCAATATGGCGAGCTTATTGGCGTCAGTATTATCCTTAATCTCTATAATATAGGGGTTTTCCTTCCATTCATCCGCGGGTGGCGGAGGCGGGGCACTGTAAAGCTGATCGCTTTCATCCATTGGATCTTCGCGAACCTCTTTCTCCGCTTCAATTACTATATGCTTGCGGGTTATCTTTTCTTTATCATTATAAAGGCCAGCCTCTTTAGCATTGGCAATCATGCTGTCCAATGATAGTGCTTTGGCGGAATTAACAGAAAACTGAAGCCCATTATTCCTTAAATCCAGACGTCCTTCCATAACCAATATTTGCCCTTCCTTGAACAAATCATGGAATTGGCTATAGGTCTTTGGAAACACAACCATCTCAATCCTTCCAGTAGGATCTTCAACCTCGCCGTAAAGCATATAGGCGCCGGATTTTGTAAACACTTTTTTTGAGTTTGTCAGAAGACCTCCCAGTTTCACCGGTTTCCCCACGTTACGCTTCGTTAGCGAACTGATCAGATTTACTTTCTTGGCCAGATACCTTGTTAGTCCCTTTAGTGGATGGCTTGAAATATAGAGTCCCATAAACTCCTTTTCCCAATTAAGCCGTTCAATTAATGTTGCCGGTTTTACCTGCTTGAGTTTAAAGGTCTGCTGTGGAGGTTCTCCTTCATCCATTACTCCAAAAATATTAGTCTGCCCCTGGGCGGCTTCATCCTGTACAGCCTTGGCAAACCTGACCATATCCTCAAAACTTTCTACAATCGATCTTCTTTCCCCAAGTTCATCCATCGCCCCACTATAGGCAAGCGCCTCAATACTTTTTTTATTAAGGGCAGCCGGAGGCACCCGTTTTAAGAAATCTTCAATGGAAACAAATCTGCCACTCTTTCGTACTTCATTAAGGCTTTCTATGGTCGCAGCGCCAAGACCTTTAATTGCACTCAGCCCAAAGCGGATAGTATGATCATCAACTACCGTAAAATTACTAAAAGACTCATTAACTGACGGCGGTAAAACTGCCATCCCCATTTCTTCGCATTCCATTATTTCCTGGACGATTTTATCTGTATTGTCAGAGTCGCATGACATCAGTGCCACCATAAATTCACTTGGATAGTGGGCTTTAAGATAAGCGGTACGATAAGAAATCATGGCATAACAGGCTGCATGCGCCTTATTAAAACCATAGCCCGCAAAAGGTTCAATAACCTTTTCAAACACATCGGTCGCAAACTTTTCACTGTGACCATTTTTAACAGCGCCTTTGATGAATTTCTCTTTCTGTTCCTGTAATAACGCCGCGATCTTTTTACCCACGGCTTTGCGCAGAAGATCGGCCTCTCCCAGAGAGAATCCTGCGAAATCACGGGCAATCTGCATAATCTGTTCCTGATATATGGCGACACCGTTTGTTTCTTTTAGAATTACTTCAAATGACGGATGAAGATAACGGACCGTTTCGGGATTATGCTTTCCCTTAATATAACCGGGAATCCACTCCATTGGCCCCGGCCTGTAAAGGGAAATCATCGCAATTATGTCTTCAAAATTAGTTGGTTTAAGCTCCTTTATATAGCGGCGCATCCCCGATGATTCCAGCTGGAATATACCTTTTGTCTCCGCCTTCTGGAAAAGCTCAAAAGTCTTTGAATCATCCATCGGAATCGAAGACAGTTTTACGTCATCACCTTTCGTTTTCTTTATAATAAGCAAAGCCTTTTGGATGATAGTCAGATTTTTCAGCCCCAAAAAATCCATTTTTAAAAGGCCAATATCCTCAGCCGGTTTCATTGAATATTGGGTAACAATACCAGCCCCATCGCCGGTTGAGCGCTGTGTAGGAGTGTAATTAACCAAGGGTTCTTCTGACATAACCACCGCTGATGCATGAGTTCCGGCGTGTCTGACTGTCCCTTCCAGTTTGATGGCATTATCCAGAAGAGCCTTTGTTCTCGCTTCATTCGCATAAATACTCTTAAGCTCTGGATCATTGGCAATAGAATCCTTTAAAGGAATATGTCTACCCTGGACCGGGGGCGGAACAAGTTTTGCTACGCGATCCACTTCAGCATAAGGATATCCCATAGCCCGGCCCACATCCCTTACCGCCGCTCTTGCCGCCATTGTTCCAAACGTGATGATTTGGGCAACATTATCATAGCCGTATTTTTGCTTAACATAAGTAATCACTTCATCACGTCTGATATCTGCGAAATCGATATCAACATCGGGCATGCTTACGCGTTCCGGGTTTAGGAACCTTTCGAAAAACAGTCCATACTTAAGCGGATCAAGTTCAGTAATATCAAGGCAGTAAGTAATAAGAGATCCGGCAGCTGAACCACGTCCCGGCCCTACAGTAATAGAGGCATCTTTTGCGAATTTTACAAAATCCCAGACTATTAAAAAGTAGTCATTAAAACCCATTTTACCAACTATCCCCAATTCATATTCCAGCTGTTTTACGTAACGCTCATCCATTTGCCCTCCCAGCCTTTGTTTAAGTCCTTCAAAGCAAAGCTCTCTAAGATATTTTCCGGAATCGATTCCATTTGGGGTTTTAAATTTCGGGACCAGATTTTGCCCAAACTTTAACTTTAGATCTATCCTGTCAGCGATCTCAAGCGTGTTTTTTATAGCCTCGGGAACGTTGCTAAAAGCGCTGATCATCTCTTCCGGCGGCCGCAGTGAAAAATCTCCATCGAATTTCATCCTGTCTTCATCCTGAAGATTTGTCTGGGTTTGGATACAAAGTAGAATCTCCTGGGCGACATCATCTTCCCGGCAAACATAATGTGAATCATGCGTGCAAACCAGCGGGGCTCCGCTTTTCTTTGAAAGTTCAATCAGCCGGTTATTGAGAATTTTTTGATTGTCGATTTGCGGATGATCCTGTAGTTCCAGAAAAAAATTATCCTTGCCAAAAATATCCTGGTACCGCTGGATAACATCCATTTGTCTTTGTTCATCTCCGCTAAAAACGGAGTTTGCCACCTCCCCGGCAAGACAGGCGCTTAGTGCAATAAGCCCCTTGCTGTGTGCTTTTAAAAGCCCGTGATCTACCCTTGGTTTATAATAAAACCCCTCAAGATTGGCTTTGGAAACAAGAACCATCAGGTTTTTATAGCCTTCCTCATTGGCAGCCAGCAAAACAAGGTGGTAAGGTTTGTTTTCGGTGCCCGGGGTCCTGTCAAACCTGTCAACCGGCGCAACATAGGTCTCACAGCCAATAATTGACTTGAGTCCTGCATCTTTGGCCGCTTTATATAATTCCACGGCCCCATACATAGCGCCATGGTCCGTAATGGCAATTGCGGGGGAACCCTGTTCTTTAGCCTTCTTTACGATGTCTTTAGGCGTTCCCAAGCCATCCAGAAGGCTATAATGTGAATGGACATGGAGGTGAACAAAAGACATAGACTGGTTCCTAAGATTTAATCGCTGTAATTCTGATTTAAAGGCACAAACTCCTATGCAGTCTGGCTTTAATATGGTGCCGAGGAGAGGACTCGAACCTCCACGCTTTAAAGGCACAAGCTCCTAAGGCTTGCGTGTCTACCAATTTCACCACCTCGGCATAAATTTTGACCGTTTCTGTCAAATTCTGGCTGACCAGAAAAGCTTTTCTAAAAGAGCGGAAGCATACTAACAAAAAACTTGCATAGGGGCAAATAGCGGGAATTCAAAAAAAGCATTAAAAAGGGTTGACAGATTTAGATTAATGGTACTATTATCTTCACCTTTGAAGTTATTTATAAATACAAGTTTGCGCATTCATCAAATTTCTTGCTTGACACCATACTTGATTACTAATAATCTTCAACTGAGAATAGCATTACAATAAATTTAAAAATTCCTTAAAACGCAGTCGATATGGATAATACTACCTATAGCCAATCCCAAGGAGCACTTCAAACGACACCTGTAGGAAAGTTAAACCTCTCAGAAATCATTGAGGATATCTTTCTGGTCCTTACAGCAAAGGAAAAGGAAGTTATCATCAAGCGTTTTAGCTTGGATAATAAGCCCAAACAGACACTTGAAAAGATTGGGCAATCTTTTTCTGTCACCAGGGAAAGAATTCGCCAGATCGAAAAAATTGCTTTGGGTAAACTTAAGCGCACTGTTGAGAATACCAAACTTAGCACTATCAACAAGTTGGCAAGGGAGATCCTTGAGAAAAATGGCGGCGTTTTACTTGAAGACAAGCTTGTTGCTGAGATTTTGAACGGAGTCCTGTGTTCTCAGACCGTTGATGCCAACATCATCAAACTGGCTCTGAACATCAATCCGGATCTCACCAAGATGGAAAAAACCAACCTCTACAAGCCTTTCTGGAGACTAAATACTGTTCCAATGGACACAGTTAAGTCAATTATCGATGCCGGACTGGACTCCCTGACCAGGAAAAATGATGTCTTTGAAGATGCTGAAATCTCAGCATTAGTCAGTGAAAGGTTGACAGAAAAAGGCAAAAAGGCAGCCCCGGCATTAATTACCTCTGCCCTCGAAGTTGATAAACGTATTAAGCGGGTAAAAGAAGGCTTCGGGCTTATGATCTGGAGACACATCAATCCAAGGAGCATTCGCGACAAGGCCTACATTGTGCTTAAAAAGCATACTTCTCCACTTCATTTTGTAGAAATCGCCAATAAGATTGCTGAACCAGGTTTTGATAAAAAAGTTGTTACAACTCAGGCAGTCCATAATGAGCTGATTCGTTACGATCAGTTTGTTTTGGTTGGACGTGGCCTTTATGCCCTGAAAGAATGGGGTTATAAGAAAGGAACCGTCGCCGACGTGATTGAAGATCTCCTCAAGAAAAAGACTCCAATGACTAAGCAGGAAATTATTCAAGGAGTCCTTAAACAACGCCAGGTTAAGAAAGGAACTATTTCCTTGAACCTGCAAAAAAATCCCAAGTTCGTCAGAGTTGGCCGCGCTGTCTACAGACTTTCAGAGCAGTCCAAATAAGACGCAAAAATAAAATTTAACCTTTCCGCTCCATGGCAGCAGATTGTGTCTTTTGCAAAATCATCGCAAAAGAGATTCCTAGCAAAATTGAACATCAGGATGAGCTCTGTACGGTTTTTCATGACATCAACCCCCGCGCCCAGACTCATCTTTTAATCATTCCCAATAAACACATCCCCACAGTTAAGGATCTGGAAGATGCTGATGAAAAAATAATGGGGCACCTGTTTCGGATTGCCCGCGACATGGGGAAAAAATTCAACCTGGAGGATTACAGGCTTCTAATCAGCGTTGGTAAAAAAGCCGGACAGGAAATCTTCCATATCCACCTGCATTTGATGAGCGCCAATTAAAAAGCCGGCGATAGATTTCGTTCTGTCCATTTCAGGAAAAGTACTCACCGTTTTGCCCTGTTTCAAAGTCAGGGCGCTCCTTTAACATACTTTAACCAAAGTGCTTTCAGCGCATCAGCAGTTGCATACACAAGTCCGGCCAGTATTTCCCTCAGATTTCTTATTTTTGCCACAGACTGGGTCAGCTGGTGAGGCGAAAAGCTTCCACCACTTGCCGCCATTAACCTCTTCGCTTCATTTTCCAGTACGCGAATCTCTTTTTGAATCTTTGTAGCAACCTGTACCTGCATAATCTCAATCGATGGAATCGCAACAGCAGTCGCTCCGGAGGCTGCCGTTGCTGCGCCTGCCGGGTGCCCGCCCTGTCCAAGTTTTCCTTTTCCCTCGCGCGACGTTTCTGAAACGTTACCTTCCACAAACTCAGCAACTTCCTGATTTTCAGCACTTTCAACTACGCCCTCCAGAGATTCCACAAATTGCTTTGTAGCCTCATTAAGACGCATTTCCTGCTCACTCCGGCTGGGTGCTTCTGGCTTCTGTATTGTGCCGGCTTCGAGTCTTTCCTTATTGTTGGAGATTGAATTTGCCATGCTCCGATAATAAATTAAATTCGGGCATTTTTCAATAAATATAGCTGAAAATGGCTTATTTGTCAACAATTCTATCTGTCAGAGAGTGACATTTACGAGTTATTGGGATAAACTAAGTCCACTTTAACGCAGTAATAATGATTGAACTGGAAAAGGCTTATGAAGCCGCAAAATACGAAGATGATATTTATAATAAATGGATAGAGTCAGGACTTTTTACACCCAAAGTCGATCAGGATAAAAAACCCTATACCATATCTCTGCCACCGCCAAATGCTACTGGCACGCTGCATCTTGGACATGCAACCATGCTTGCCATCCAGGATATCCTAATCAGGCAGAAAAGGATGCAGGGATATAGCACCTTATGGCTTCCAGGAACTGATCATGCCGCTATTGCCACACAGGTTATGGTCGAAAAGAAACTTCAGAAAGAAGGAATAAAATCACCGCGTCTTGAATTGGGGCGCGCCAAACTGATTGAGGAGATTAAGAAATACGTGGAAAACTCCAAGCATATTATTAAAAACCAGATCAGGAAAATAGGCGCAAGCGTGGACTGGACACGTGAAAAGTACACGCTTGATGAAGATCTCAACCACGCCGTAAATACTTTTTTCGGCAGGATGTTTGAAGACGGACTCATCTATCACGGCGACAGAATTGTTAACTGGGACCCCAAAATGCAAACCACCGTCGCCGATGATGAGCTTGAATACAAGGAAGAAAAGACCAAATTCTATTATGTCAAATATGGACCGGTTATTATTGCAACAGCAAGGCCGGAAACAAAATTTTCCGATAAAGTCATCGTTGTCCACCCTGATGATAAAAGATACAAACATCTTATCGGTAAAGAGTTTGAGGTAGAATGGATTAATGGGCCTATTAAGGCAAAAGTGATTGCTGATAAATGCATTGATCCAAGCCTTGGAACCGGGGCGATGACCATCACTCCTGCGCATTCCAAGGTCGACTTCGATCTGGCTGAAGCCCACAAGCTTGAGAAAGAACAGATTATCGGTTTTGACGGAAAACTTTTAGACGTAGCAGGGGAGTTTGCCGGAATGCATATCGATCAGGCCAGACCTCTTATTCTTGAAAAGCTGGAGAAAAAGGGCCTGCTTGTTAAAGTAGATGAAAATTACATCCATAACATTGCCGTAAATTACCGCGGTAAAGGCGTAATCGAACCACAAATCATGAAACAATGGTTTGTGGATGTTAATAAAAAGGCAATTCTGTGGAAAAAGAAAAAGATGAGCATAAAAGAAGTGCTGCGTGACGTTGTTAAATCGGGGATGATAAAAATCGTACCAAAACGTTTCGACAAGATTTATTTTCACTGGATCGACAACCTGATGGACTGGTGCCTAAGCCGCCAGATCTGGTGGGGACACTCTATCCCTGTCTGGTATCGCGTGAGTGAGGAAGATAAAAAGAAGTGGCAAAAACATCCCGAATCATCCAGTTACCTTATGCAGGCTCTTGGCATTAAAGTACTGGAAAAAAGATTTAGTGAAAGTGAGCCGGAAAAAGGCTGCTGGATTCACGATCCCGACACCCTTGATACCTGGTTTTCGTCGGCTTTATGGACTTTTTCAACACTGGGGTGGCCGGAACACACTAATGATTTTAAATATTTTCATCCAACCGATGTTCTGGAAACCGGCTACGATATTCTTTTCTTCTGGGTAGCCCGCATGATCCTGGCCAGCACCTACTGCTTACGTTCTGATGGTCTTCCTGAAGCCCAGTGCATCCCCTTTAAGACTGTTTATCTGCATGGTTTGATTCGCGACATTAACGGTAAAAAAATGTCCAAATCGAATCCTGAAACCTGTATTGATCCATTGGAAATGATTGCCAAATACGGCACAGATTCAGTCCGTTTAAGCCTGATTATAGGCAATACACCCGGAAACGATATGAGGCTTTATGAAGAGAAAATTTCTGGATACAGGAACTTTGTTAACAAAATCTGGAACGCCTCCCGTTTTGCTTTGCTCAATGTCCCTGATCTTACAGTTGATACAAAAAATATTTCAAAACAGCTTAAAAGCCGCGCCGACAAATGGATTGTTTCCCGGTTGCAGAAGCTGGTCAAGGACACCAATTATGATCTCGCCCATTACCGTTTTTCCGATGCGGCCGATAAAATTTATGAGTTTACGTGGGGCACCTTCTGTGACTGGTATCTGGAAATTTCCAAAGGTGAGCACATGAACCCGCCAGTGCTGCTCTACGTGTTAAAAACCATTCTTAAACTTCTGCATCCGTTCGTGCCATTTGTAACCGAAGTGATTT
>JAGOLJ010000016.1 GCA_017994125.1 Candidatus Altimarinota bacterium | reverse complement strand
ATGAAGGAAATTTTGATGATTAGTTTTTGGGTGCCAATTTTTTCTTTGTAGCGGATTCTTTTTTCCAGCAGTTTTGGGTCGCGTTTTAGAAAATAGGTAAAGACTAAGAGGGAACAGGAAAAGATAATGATCAAATAGGTCCAGGCCTGCCAATAATAAAAACTGCCGGCCGGAATAAAAAACAATGCGCCAAGAAGGATGACAGATAGCGGGTAGATAACCGCGACTCTCCGGTAGAGTTTTTTCCTTTCAAAAGGATTATCTTTTACCATAAGTGTTCGATTAACAGTTTTAATCCGATGATGATTAAAATTATTCCTCCCAAAAGTTCAGCTTTCCCATTCATGATTTTTTTCAAAATTTTGCCAAGTTGCATGCCCATAAATGATAAAAGGAAAGAGGTGATGCCGATGATGATTGAAGCTGTGATGATTGATTCGGCCATAAAGCCATAGCTAAAACCAACGCCAAGCGCATCAATACTGGTAGCGATTGCCAGGATGGCGAGTATCCGGTGGTTGAGCTGGAATTTTTTTTCTTCAGGTTCTTTAAAAGATTCTGCCAGCATTTTTCCGCCGATAAAGAGGAGTAAAATAAAAGCTATCCAGTGATCGTAAGCGTTTATCACTGATGCAAGAAGCACTCCCCCCTGCCACCCCAAAAGCGTCATGAACATCTGGAAAGCCCCGAAATACAAACCAACCATCAGCGAGTCTCCGAGACGGTTTTTTTTGATGGAAGCGCCGCCGCTTACGGATACAGTGAAGCAGTCCATGGCCAGCGCGATTGAGATGAAGATGGTGTTAAGCAGGTTCATGCTTTTTATTATAGTTTCAGCTTTATTATACTGCAAACTTGCTAAATTTACTTTATGTCAGTTGGAAAAGTTTGTATGATTGGGAAAGGTTAATTTTTAAAAAAACAAAATGTCTAAAGCTAAATTCTCTCTTAATGTTTTTTGGGCCGTTATTTTAATGTCTGCATTATTAAGTTGGTCGGCCTGCTCACAGACACCGGCGGTGCCTTCCGGAACGTCCGGTGGGGTAGAAAACGCGGCGACGCAAACAGGTGCTGTGGAGAAGTCATCCAGTCTGCTTGGATCGATTACATATGAGGAGCCGGCGCAGTCAGTGATGATCAATTATGACAATGATCCCAAACTGGTGGTCCCGGCAAATATGATGCTGGTTTTGGTTAAGGACGGTACAAGCGAGGCTGATGTGGAATCGATGGTAAAGGATCTTGATGGTAAGGTTGTGGGCAAATTTGATTATGTGGGTTTTTACCAGGTTCAGATTAATGCAACTAAGCAGTCTGAACTTGAGGCAATGGTGAAAAAGGCTTCCGGGTATAAGTTTGTGGAAAAAGCCGGGCCGATGATGCCGGTGGTGGATAAGGATGTTGAGGGCAAGCCCTGTAAAATCCTGGATGATGTTTATTCTGATCCAAAAGCTGCGGCCGCGCATGAGATGATTGGTTTGGAACGGGCCTGGGATTTGATAAGGGCAAGTGGTGTGAAATTGAATAATGTGACGGTTGGGGTTGTTGATTCCGGGTTAAACGAGGCTTCTTCCGATGGAAAGAAGGGGACAAAAATTCAGGCATTGGATAAGACGGATGCGACAAATGCTCCAACGAAGTTTAATTCTCACGGGACGCTGGTTTCCAATATGATTGGTGCAAGCTGGGAAAATGGCGGTATGCGCGGTGTTGCGGGAGGATTGGGGGATAAGCTGACAGTTAATGTTGCCAGTTTAAGAAAGGCGGCGCAGGAATATGCGCCTATTGGAACCCAGGATACGCAGAACATAGCGCAGATAGATTATAGCGGTCAGGCTTATCTGGTTAATACTTTTGAACAGATTAAAAGGCAGGTTGATGCTGGTGCACAGATTATTAATTATTCACAGGGGTCGGTGAGGCCTGGTACCCAGAATGCTGTTGAAAACGCAATCTATAAAAAATTCCTGGAAAGGATGCAAAAAGATTATCCTAAAGTTTTGTTTGTTGCTGCCGCCGGGAATGAAGGCGATGAATTACAGACGGATCCGGTCACAGGTGTTAAACGGGTCATTCCGCTGGATGGAAGTAATTACGATATGGGCGGTACAAAAGCGGATAACCTGATTACGGTTGGTTCTTTAAACAGCGACGGGACGAATTCTTCTTTTACCAATACCGCTACCGGCGATGGTGAGGTTACGCTGGCGGCGCAGGGGACAGCAGTGGCTTTGGGTGAGAATGCTGATGGGACTATCCATTATGCGAATGGCACAAGTTTTTCAACACCGCAGGTTGCCGGGGCTGCTGCTATTTTAAAGTCGATTAATCCCGATCTTACCGCTAAAGAGATTAAAGATATTCTGGTGAAGACAGCTGATACAAAGCTTACCAATCCAAAACTTTTGCCAAAGGGGGTTAAGGAACAGGCGATTGATTCGGGCGTGGGCGGTCGCGTTTTGCGCTTGGATAAGGCTGTTTTGGACCAGCTGAAGGTGAAGCTTGGTGATAAGTTTGATGAAAAGAAACTGGAAAATATTGCCAAATTGAGCGCCAAGGCTGTTTTGGATAAGTCCGATCCTTTGCACTTTACCATTACAGCTACAATCCCGGAGGTGCGTGATGAAGGTACGGATGTTAATGTTAAGTTTACCGGGGAAGGATCTTTTAGCGGATTATCAAACCAGCATCTTGGCAGCGCCGGATCTTTGTCCTGGGACTGGCGGTTTTTAAGTGAAAAAAATTCGGCGATGGTTACTGTTACAAGGACAGATTCGGGAGCATGTTCCCGTCTTAGTTTAAAGCCGAGTACGATTGCCGGTACTTATAAGGGGACAATGGATTTCGCTTTTCCCGAATATGCCGCTTATCTTTCGAAGAGCAGTTTTAATATCCCTTCAACGCTGGTGATTGATGCCGAAGGGAAGGCGGAAATGACTTTTTCCGACAGTGGTTCGATTAACTCTGGGGGAAATGGAGTGTTTATTACAACCTCTTATACGGGTAGTGGAAAAATGAATGGGGCTGCAACTGAGGATCTAAAACTTAACCTCTCGGGAGGTTATACCAGTACGTATAATACTAAAGTTCCCGGTAATGTTATGGCGGCCATGCCGGCAGCGCAACGGGCAATGTTGAGCGGTACCGGTTCCGGATCCTGTGCAGCTTCGGCGACAATAAGCGACAAAACGGTTTCCGGTTCGGTGACGTTTGCCAATGCTCAGGGCGGCGGTACGTCGAAGGGAACGTTTAAGCTGGAAAAGGTAGAGGAGTAGTTCAAGCCATATATTTCCTCATCCGTTTTACGTAAGCTTTGACTTCGGTGAAGACGCCTTCATTAACCATATTGGTTTTAGCGTGATTGATGATTGGTCTTACCGATTCGATTTTGCGGCCGAATGCTTCCATCCAGGGGAGTCTTGGAAAAATCCAGAGATGGAGGTTGTCGGAAGTGTCTTCATTCATGAAAAAGTAAACGTCTTTAATGCCCAGTTCTTCCATCATGCCGCGGCGTGTTTTACGCATCAGGTTTATAAATTCAGCAGCCTCTTCATCCGTCATTTCCATGACTGAACGGATAGCTCTTTTGGGGGCAAGGATAAAGAAGCCAGGAATAGGTACTTCCCAGTCCTGATGGATGTTGAAATATTTTCCATCGATGATTTCTTCTTTGGGGAAGAGGATTTTATCGGCCATGGGAAGATGTTAATTGGTGGTTGGGTTAACTGGACATTTCTTCCATTTTTTTCTGCCACCATCGGATGATGGCGGGGCCGTGCGCTTTGGGGCCCGCTTTACGTAGAAAACTGATTTTTTCGGCAAAAACCTGATGATGTTTTTTTAAATTGGCCGGGCTTTTAAGCGCCCAAAGCATGTGCTTAAGTTCCATTTGCTCTTTTTTGACCAGGAAGCTTTGGTCGATGTACCTGTTGGCGGAAGTATCAAAATCGATGGGGATTATTTTGATTTTATTTTTGGTGTTGAATATTTTTGCCGCTACTTTTTTGATGCGGCCCTGGCGGCTTTGTTCGCAGAAAATAAATATTTCAGCGGCACTGATTTTAAGCCTTTGCAGGATTTTTTTGCTGTTAAGCAGATTTTCCAGGGTGGAGAGAGAATTTTTTTCGGTGATGATTTTCCAGCTTTGGATGATGTTTTTAAGGAAAGGTTTTAGTTTGATCTGGGTTTTCAGGAACCTGACCATCTCATCCGCTTCGCTTCTTTGATATGGTTTATACATGTCGGTTTTTCCGCCGCAGAAAATGACCAGCGGTTTGCCGGCGGTCTTTAATTTACCCGTTTTTGAAATTGCTCCGGTTGAGCGTGCCACCTGATTCAGATCAAAAATCCTGTTAAAGACCTGTTTAAGGTAAAGGCCATAGTTTTCGTTTTTGGTGATGTCTTTAGGGATGCCATAGCCGAAGACCAGAAAAATTTTTTGCATGATTTTTTATAATTATTTTTGACCGTCCCACTCAAGGTAAAATTCCTTCAGATATTCTTCCATGAATTTGTGCCTGTGCTCAGCCATTTTACGGCCGGTATCGGTGTTCATCCGGTCTTTTAGCAAAAGCAGTTTTTCGTAGAAGTGATTAAGGGTGGGGGTGTTACTTTTTTTATATGATTCTTTGTCCATGTCCGGAGTTGGTTTGATGTTGGGGTCGTACATGGCGCGGTTGGTATGGCCGCCGTAATTGAAGGAACGGGCGATGCCGATGGCGCCGATTGCATCCAGCCGGTCGGCGTCCTGGATGATATCCAATTCCGGTGATTTGAATGCCTGTTTATGCAGGTTGCCCTTAAATGAAATATTGGCGACGATTTTTTCAACATGGTCAACGATGCTGTCTTCGACCAGGAGGGAAAGCAGGAACTCTTTGGCTTTGCGAGGCCCGATTTCTTCATCACCGTTGTGGAATTTGGAGTCGGCGATGTCGTGAAGCAGTGCGCCGAGTTCAATGACAAAGCGATCACCTTTTTCGCTTTTGGCGATATGTTTTGCCAACGACCAGACACGGTAGATGTGCCACCAGTCGTGGCCGCCTTCGGCGTCTGCAAGCGCTTCTTTTACAAATTCTACGGTTTTATCAATGATTATCTGCTGGTTCATTGCCTGTTTTTTAAATAGATTTTCTTAAAGACGGGGAGTGAGGCGGAGGAAAGTATAAAAGCCAGTGAAGGAACGATGGCGTTGATGAATGGTTCGGGCAGTCGCGCGGTAAAAAAGAAAATGACGACTACAAAATAGGTCATGGCTACAATGATTACTTTGCGCTGCCAGCTGGTTTCCCAGGCCTTGTCCGCTTCAACGCGCCGGTTGCGGGATTTGATCTCCCGGATTTCATTTTGCAGTTCTTCGATGCTTGGCATGGTTTTGTACTATAGGCGTTCTCATTTTCACTCAATGCCAAAATCTGCGCAAGGCTAATAGGCACCGTTTTTGAAGACGATGCCTATTTCGCGAGAGAAGCTGACGACAATCACTGCGCGCAGGATGTGCAGACGGATTTGTCCAATGTCGTGGGAAATGGCCTTAAGATGTGCTATAATATGCTGATATTATGATTTTTTATGGTAAATGAGATCAAAAAACAGGTGAGGCTGGTTGAAGGAGCACTTAAGAAAAATGCCAAAGGTTATGACTGGAAAGCTCTTTTGCAGCTTCATAGGGTACGTATAGGCTTTTTTCAACATGAGCGGCTGATCCATCTTTTGATAACCCTATTCTTTGGTTTTGTTTTTCTGCTGCTGGTTTTGGTTAATCTGGCAGTGACAGTCCCGGGGATGTTTTTATTGGCCCCGATCCTTCTGGCTTTGACTCTGGCCTACGTCTGGCATTACTTTGAACTGGAAAATGGCGTACAAAAATTGTACCGCCTGGATGAGGAAATCCAGAAGAGATCCTCTATCATGACGCAGTGTTGATTTGTAATGTTATTTTAAAATAATGTATGGATAAGGAAAAATCAGATAGTAATTTAGTTAAAAACCTTAAAAAAGGTCGAAAACCTGTTTATTCCAGTTTGCTTACGGCAGTGGTTACATCTTTAGCTTTGTCAACCAATGCCGCATGCGTGAATGCTATTGAAGCGGATTGTGCTACTGAGAGTGAAATCTGTGATGCTTTGCAGAAAGTAAAAATAAAATTTCCACGAATTTTTAAAATGCTGAATGAATTAAGTGATCCATCTTTTACGCCTATGGTGGAGAAAAACTTGGTTTCTTATATGAATGGAGAAAAAATGGATGTGAATCCTGTCGGGCAACCGTTTCAGCCGGTTGCCAGTGCTACTATTTTAAGTGCGCCTGAAGTTCGGGCCATGCAATCAAGGAAAGTTGCTTATTTATTGTACCTTAATTTTTATGATGAATTACCGTGGTCTATTAATGACCTGGATGATGGTAGTTTAAGAAAATTGCTGACGGTTGATGAAAATTATTATATCCCCATGGGTGGCAGTAATTATCTTAATTCTTATATAGCTCCTTCTTATCCGGAAGAAATTTTTTCTTTTTTAAAGGAGAAAAAGCTTATAGGTAAAAATCATCATGAAACTGTGGTTAATTTTGTGGAATGGTTCCGGAATAATGCTATCCATCATAATGCCGATGATACGGAGTCATCACGGTTGATGGAGATGTATGGCCATCTGGGAGCACCCACGGTGATGGACATGATTAGCAGGTATGATCAGGGAAAGTGGATAAAAGTGCAGGGATGCGCGGGAAGTATTTTTTTCTTTCAGCAGGTATTGGAAACGATTGGTATTCCGGTTAAGGATATTTTTGTGAAATTAAATGGTAGTATCCATAATTCCGCAAAGTTCCCAAGTATTCAAAAGACTTTTTTTCACGGTGATGATTTGCATGCATTTAAGGGGAAAACAATGAATGGGGTGATGGTTCCGGTTCCATTAATATTTGTGGATATTAACGAAATTGCTGATTCGGAAGTGAAGGGTGGTGAACCGATCAGTACTCAGAGAATGGATGAGATGAAAGACTATATAATGGAGAAGGCTTTTCGAGACCTGTCAGTTGCCGAAAAATATCCTACAGATCAGCTTTTACTGCCGTACGCATATTTCAAGGCTGGAGTTAGACCGTACGCTCCATTTGCTTATGAGGACATTGGTGTAAGTTTGCCGGAAGACCAGTTAAAAAGGATATATCAGATTTTTGATGATGAGATCAGCAGGATTGCCAGTGGTGATTTAAATGAGGCGATCAGAGTTTTGGAGGAGCGCGTTAACAGCCGTTTTCTTGCCAAAGGAAGCTGATATTATCGAATTTGCTGAAACTGTTCACGGGTTAAGATAATTCCGGTTATGCCGATTACCACCAGTGATGCGGTATAGATAAAAAGTGAGATGAGGACGAGTACCCATTGCCAGCCATCCGGTTTTACGGCTCCTGACGCCAGCCCGGTTATTACGGCGATAAGCTGTCCGCCGATGAGCGAAATGATGGCAATGGCGCTGCTCCAGCCGATGATGACACGCTTTGAACGGGCTCTGGCTGCGGCCCAAATGAGCATTACTCCGCCTAAAATCGCTACCGGGAAAAGTTCCGCGGGCATCAGGTAATCCAGCATGAAGGGTCCGCCCTGTGTTAGTTTTACAAGTGAAAAAAAGACAGGAGCCAGGATGGGTAGGAGCACTAGTGTACTTCCGCCTGCGGCGAGGATTCCGGTGATGATGTTTCTGTTTTTTTTCATAAACAGGGGGTTATTGTTTTTATTTTTTCAACAACGATTCCAGATCTACATTCAGATCCGCTATTTTCTCCTGCATTACCTTTTGTGCGGCCAGAACTCCCTGATTGTAGATTTGGTCGAATGTTGATTCCATTACGGTATCGTAAAGCTCTTCGGCGGCTACTACGCCTATTTGTGAATCCAGCGAGGCTTGCGCGAAAGCGATGATGTTATCCAGACACTGTTTCTTTTTATCTTCGGGGATGGAATCCCAGGATAATTTCCGTTTATTCATGGTGGTGATGTTATTTAATTTTCTTAGTTTGCCGGTTAGGTTTAGTTTTTACTTTCAGTTCGTTTTTGATTCTTTGGGTTACGTCACGGATGATGTTTGCGGCGGCAGCGGTCCGCTTGGTAAAGTTGTCCTGGGCATTATCCTCCCAGTCGATGTGACGCAGTTCCTTTGCGTATTTTAGTTCGGCGACAGCGTTGGAATAGTTCATCCAGTCATGGGCGAGTTCTATCAGTTTTTGCGGATTGTCATGGTGGATTTTCTGAAGGTGATTGATGTCTTTTCCCATTTTTGTAACCATATCTTTTTCTTCCTGCAGGTATTTGTCGATGGAACGGCTTTTTTCAATTACCCTTTTTTTGTTTAGTTCGGCCTGGTGCAGCAGGTGTTCGTAGGTGATTTTCTTTTCCTCTTTTTCATCAAAGATTTTTTTGTCCTGCAGGTAAGCGCTTATAATAAAGGCCGCGGCTACTATAAAGACGATTGCTATGCTGATGAGCCAGATTGGGATGAACATAAGCGGTATATTATGACATGGCGTGTAAAATTGCGGAAACGATGGCGATTAAAAGAGTTGTCCATATGATAATGAATATGATTGCGAAGAACCATCTTTTCTTTAATTTTGCTTTTCGTTTGGTTGCTTTTTCCCTGGCTTCCCTGTTGCGATATCGTTTTTGCTATATTTGAGGTCGCGTTTGGGAAGGTTACTATTCGCTTATAACTTCTCTTCCACATTCTTTATGTGAATATTTTGGCCCTTTGCGGATGATGGTCCAGCTGCCATTGATGTCTACTTCATTGTTTCTGTCCCGTGAACAGCCGCATGAAAGCCACTGGATTCGCGGCGGCACTTTATAAGCTCTTCTTTTTAGTCCGTTTATTACCGTGGCTTTGAACCAGATATAAAACAGGTTTTTTTGAATTTCATGGGCGGGCAGCGTTTTGCTGTCTGCCGGTTCCGGTTTGTGATCCGGAGTGAGTTCATCTAATTTCATATACTTCAGGAAACGGTTAGGTGGAGCCCTTTTTCTTTTGTCTAAAATGTCCCCAGGTGACATTAATTTTAAGCATCTGCTTAATGTAATCTTCCATGCTTAAATTTTTTTCGTTTGCGTATTTTTGGATGGCATCGTAAAAGATTTTTTCTTCGGGAGTGAAGGTAATGGTGATGGTTGTTTTTTTAGGCATGGGATTATTTCTAAATTGAAGCTGGCTTATTCAATTTTTCCGACTATAGCAACGTAGTTTTTGCCGTACTTTTTGGCGCATTTGGGGCAAGTTGTGTACCACATGAACCATTTGTGGACTTTTAGGTCTTTGGTTTTGACATGGTCTTCAAAATCTTTGCACCATTTGCCGGTGTCTTTGAAATCGCCTTCGTAAACCCTGCTTAAAAATTTTCCGGAGAGGGTAGTGTTGTTAAGTCCGGGAACTTCTTTATCAACAGCCATATAAACGTCCATTCTCCATTTTGAGGGATGGTCGGAGAGCAGTAGTCCTTCCTGGAAGGTTGCGCCGGACTGGCGGATTTTTTTGTCCAGTTTTGTTATTACTGAGCCAAATCCGATGGGGATATAGAAAAACGTGAAGACTTTATCTTTGATAAATTTTTTGTTTTCCCAGGTGAATGTTTTATTGTCCCATTTTTGAGGATCGAACTTGGGGCAGCATTCCAGCGGATAGTCCTGTGTTGGATTTGTCATCTGTTTTAAATTAAGGATTACAGTGATCGGATAAATTATGTACGGTTCGAATTTTATTTATATTTTTGATAAGAAGCCATGAGCGCCAGAAGGCGACAGCGGCCATGCCGTGTGCAAGTACTGCGAAAGGCGGAGGGGTTTCCTGGGTGTAGTAAGTCCAGCAGTGCATGTTTGTACCCCATAATTCAAGAAAATACCCAAGTGCTGTGCCTGCAATAAAGATAATCACGGCCTTGCGGTGGTCAGTTGGAGTGAAGATTATGACTGTGCAAATCAGCAGCGAAACAATAGTGAATGATTTATCTAAAGTGGGTGCAACAAAGGCCGTCATCAGGATCATGAAAAAGCCAAAAATTAGCCAATAAACGATTTTGAAGAAATTGCCGTCCAAAGAAGAGGGGGCATATTTTTTAAGCAGGTGGTTGAGGGCTTTGCTAATCCGGTCAATGGAGAGGTTTGCAATAGGCCAGGCAGGAATGATCCAAAGGGGCGGCCGTTCCGCTGTGTAATAATGCCATAGATTGGTTTGTGTCCCCCAGGCTTCAATTACCAGGCCGCCGCATAATCCTACAAATATTAGCAGGGCATCGTTTTTGAGGTTGGCCCGAAAAATAATGGTCGCGGTCATGAAGGTGAAAATCCCGATCAAAAGCCAGTCAATATGATTCCACCATTGCCCGCTCCAATTAACGCGTCTGATGATTGCTTCCACAAGGGGCCACCAGAAATAGACAACTAGAAAAACTACAAGCGCAAAACCGCTTAGAATGATTGATGAATCTCTTGTCCAAAAGGATTGGCGTCCACATTGGGTAGTCATGTTGTTCATTTGCTTTTGGCAGGATTTCTTTTAAGAAAGGTTATCCATCCGGTGGTTGCCAAAAACAGGATAATGCAGATGATGATGGTTGTGATGATGTCCGGATAGCGGTTGGAATAGCCGCTTTCAGAACTGTGCTTGAACCAGATGCCGCCATAAGCCCAGACCAAAACAAGAAGATAGGGGATATTTTTATCTTTGATGGACCGCCAGATGCCGATTGTTGCACCAACCAGTAGGATAATGATTGTCCAGATATTGTCGGCGACGCCAAACCTGTCCCAATTCAGGCTTACAAGCAGTACTGCAATGTTAGCAATGGTCGCGACAGTAATCCAGCCAAAGTAAATGCTGAATGGTAAGAGCAGCCAGATTTTTTCAGCTGATGAAAACTTTTCTTTGTTTAAAAGGCCGGCAAGCATAATCAGCGTTACCAGTAGTATCAGCATTATAACAACAGAAAGGGGGATCATCCCGTAATGCCAGGAGAAAATCCAGGCAATATTGGCAAGCGAGCTGATGATGAAAAGTTTCCCGGTTTTTCCCAGGAGTTCATTTCTGTTTTTGTTGGATTTTTCTCCGAATTTAATCCAGAGAAAGACGACAAATACCGCCAGCAGCAAATAGATCAGTCCCCAAATGGCAAAAGTGATTCCGGCGGGCGTGAAAAGGTTGGGATAGGCGTTGGAGGCCTGGCCAGTCGTAACTCCCCCGATAGGTAGGGCGTTTGCCAGGTAGTTTACTGTCACCATGGCAATATAAGACAGGATGACAAAAATCTTAAGGATTAAGTTGTATTTGGATTTCATGTGTTTTTGTTAGGATGTAAGTTGTGGTGAGGTATAATCCAGTCTAATAAATTCATGGTTTTTTCTGAACTATTTAGCCATTTGGATCTGGCTGACTATTGATTCCATTTTACTTTTGCTTAAAAGCAGAAACGGCTAATCCGATGATTGCCCCAATCATGATACCACCAACAATGAATTCAGCCAGATTATTATAAAATAAAGGCTTTAAGCCTATTGCGCGATAAATGATGGTGTGAAGAAACCAGATAATCAGCCCTAAAGACCCGCCTTTTAACGTACTATTAGGTGAAAAATCCAGCGATAAGATCTGCTATCAGCTCTTTAAACCATTTGAAACTGAGCCATTTGGTCTTTTTCTTCTTCTGTAATGTAGAGGCCATATCATTGTTTTGTGACGTGTTTTTTTCTGAAGTCATATGACTGTTTAATTGTTCGTATCTTGCTAAATTATCGCGATGATGTAAAGGAGTTAAATATAGCCCTTTGGCCATCGGTCTGTCCCGTGAAAAGGTGGGGTGATTAAATTTGGGCTAAATTAAAAAATGCCGGATACAAGTACAATTCCCATCACCAGCATGATAATACCTGCAATCAGATGTAGAAACTTAAGATTTTTTGATCTTGTTTCTTCAGCTTTTTCAACATTCATCCCGAAATAAACGGCTATGGTTATTCCAAGCATCGGCAAAATGAAGATCAAGTTATACAATAATAGAAGTAAAACGGCATTTGTGTATGTTTCGCTGTGTCCGAGCATTCCCAGAATTACAATGTAGGGGCCACTTGTGCATGGAAGCAGAAATAGACTTACAAGAATACCGATTAAAAATGCGCTAATGGGGCCGGTTATTGATCGTACCAAAGCTTTTAATTTCGGTCGCCATTTCATGGGGACTTCCATTACAAAAAATTTACCGTACCAGAAGAAGTCCTTTAGATTAAAGATGCCAAGAAGGATTGCGATGACACCGATAACTTTCATAAATATCGAAGTCGTCCCAATGTTGGAAATTATGGAATAAAGACCTATTCCCATGAAAAAGTATGAAATAAAGATTGAGGCTGAATAAGCCAAGCCGGACCAAAGTGCCCTTTTTCTATTCCCTGAGGCTAAAAGAGTGGTCATTAATATTAGGAGTACGGCAAATTCGCATGGGTTTATGGAGTCAACAATTGCAGCTCCGGCTAAAATTGGCAACGTAAGAGATTGTGATATGCCATTGGTATGTTTAACAGGGTCTGTAAGTGGCTCTTTTTGCGTAACTGTTTTTAGGCTCTCAAGGTATGAAATAATTGGCTTATCCCCGATGAGGTTTTTGCCTTTTACATAAAGGAATGGGACACCTCTATCCATTAAATTTATTCCTTCTTTATCGCATATATCATTAAATTCTTGGGCGTTTTCTTTATTTTGGTAGATTTCTTTTTTTTCAATTTCTATATTGAGCGTGTTATTTTGGATAAATTCTTCCACTTTTGCGCAATGAGGACAACCATTACCATAATATAAAACCGCTTTCCCGCTTTGTGCAAAAGCAATACTGGTTGAAAGAATTGCAATCGCAAAAATTGGAGTAAGAAGAATCAGAAGTTTTTTCATATGTTTCAAGGAAAAATCTTAATTATGAATTATTTAACAATTTTAATGGCATAACCTTTCACAATGGCTTGCCCAAGTTTTTTTTGCGCAGAGTATAAAATCCTTTGCAGCGTACTTTGAGAAGTCCCCATTTTTTTCGCAGATTCAATTCGGTCGAGATTTTCTGTGTTTTTCAATCTCAAAGCTTCCCATTCTTCATGCGTCAGCTCAATTACTTCCAATGCACTTAACGGCACTCCCTGAGGTTTATAGAAAGTAATTTTGGGGTCTGATCCTATCTTTCTACAGAGTCTTGGCCGTGGCATTGTTGTTTTGATTAGAATCATGTTTACCAGAAGATGGCTGGGCATTTCTGCAAACACATCTTCTGCAACATCCGTCGATCCTTCCGTTTCCGAGTCTACGGCCTATTCCTCTTTTCGTAATGCCTGTTGAGTTTACTTGGTGGGGATCAGAACAGGCACCTAATCCGCGCCCGGTCATGGCTCCTTTTCCCGTCGGGCCCGTTTTGTCATGATTTGGCATAAATTTTTTAAATAAGTGCATTGTGAATATATATTCATAATGCCGTTAAGTCAAACATTATCAAATTACAGAATTGATCATGCGGTTGACAAACCTTAAATAAAATATATGATTTTTTTGATAGTATTTCTGAATTGCATTTATGAAGCTTAACTTCATGAAAAACTTTAAATTAATTGCTGTTTTTGTTTTATCTTTGTTAATTTTTTCCGCATGTGCAACTTCGGCTGATATGAAAGCTGATATTTTTTCAACGGATAAATCTTTGAAAGACACGGATGAGATAATCCGGCTTCTTACCAATCAAATAATCGGTGATTTACAAATTATCGATGTCAGGACTCCTTCTGAATTTCATGCCGGATGTTTGAATGGAGCCAAAAATATTGACTTTGAAGCGCCTGATTTTGCAATAAAAATTGCCGGCATGGACAAAAATGCCGACTATCTGCTTTATTGTCGTTTAGGGAGAAGAAGTGCTTTGGCGGTAGCTAAACTAAGGGATATGGGATTCAAAAATATTATTGAGTTGAAAGGTGGATTCAATGCTTGGACCGCTGCCGGTGAGCCGATAAGTCAAAGTTGCAACTAATGTCTAATTTACTGGGCCGGGTTATTGTTCTATCAAACTGTTTGAGGTTTTCGTAACGACGCAGGGGAGTGGGAAAACATCTTATCTCCCTTTTAAAAAGAGAAATCGATTGGCATAAGATGCATCGGGAAATCTGCCTTTCTGGTTTAACTGTAAAGTAAAAAGGTATTTCTGGCCAACGGCCGCGGCTATGCGAAGATGCGCGAGCGACTGTTTGCGTTATAATGTTACTCTAACGCAAACAAAGGCGCGAGTGCATTTTAAGCGAGCCACAGCGAGCCGCAAAGGTGCTGTTATTTGAAGTACATTTTTGGGGAAGCGTTGTAAAAAAAGAGCTCCGGGCTTTAATAGGCACGAAGCTCTTCGATATTGTTATTAGTAACTTTACACTTAATAAGTAAAGTCTACCGTTTTAACCATATTACCTTCGTTTTGGGTAAAATCGACAAGTGTCTTGCCACCCGCTTCAATTTTAACTTTTGAACCAATGATAGTTTTCGCAAGCGCGGCCATGGGATCGTCTGCTTTAATATATTGTTTTAGTGACTCGCCCATTACAATTTGGAGTTTATTGGTTCCCTTCAATAAGGGAAGCTTTATGTCTTTTACTCCACCTCCAAGCCCTACTCCGACAAGGTAATACCCGTTCAGATAAACTTTAAAATCGTATTCGGATGAATATGTAAGTCTTGCTGCTACAAGATCTGCAGAATTGAGAAGTTCGACATATGTTTTGGCATCTTTGCATTTGTCAGTCATGGTTTCCATCGGACCCAAGAGATATTCGTCGATTTTCCATGATCCGTCTTCCTTTAAAAGTCCCATGCACGCTGTAAGTGTATATCCGCCTACAGTGCCTGAAAGTAATACCTTTCGGTGTGAACCATTGTCGTTGACGCTGATTATCGGTATTGTCGTGAGATTGCCCGGCAAGTTTGTTGATTTTATTGTACTTTTTCCAAAATCCAATGTTTCTTTTGCGAAAGGATCGTTTTCTTCAACGGAAATCATTGAAACAAGGTTCTTGATCTCATTTAAATTGGCTTTGGACAAATATGGATAGTAGTCTTCCAGTTTGGACAGTTTGCTGATTGTTGCGAAGAGGACTTTTACCTCCTCCGTTGCGCTGGTGGTTGAGGTCGTTGTTGTGGATGTCGTTGTGGCTCCTTTGGCCCAGGCGGGGACGCTTTCCTTCAACTGATAAATCATTTCCGCGGTTTCCCCGCGTGATATCTGCTGGTTGGGGCTTGTGATGCTGGCCGGTTTGGTGCCCTTGCTTTTGAAGGCGTCAATATATTGCTGGTACCAGGCTCCGTCGGTCGCAGTGTTGCTGATGTCATAGGCGGATATCAATATCTTGCATGCTTCAGCGAAGTTGATGGAATTGGACGGCTTGAAAGTGCCGTCAGGATAACCGTTGATTACACCCTCATTAACGGCAACGCATACGTATGGGTAGAACCAGTCTGAGGAAGCAATGTCCGACAGGCTTTTTGCCGGAGTGCAGGCGGCAATTTTTTCCGCGGAATAGAGGGAATTAATGATGATTTTTGTGAATTCGGCGCGATTAATGAGCGTTGCAGGCTTGAAAGTTCCATCCGCATAACCCTGTACGATCTGTTCTGTTTGTACGTAATTTACGGCATTGTAATACGAATAAGAAGTGCCCACATCCTGAAAAGACGCGAATGCCGATGCAGGGAAAAGCATTAATACTATTAACGGGAAAAAGATTTTTTTCATAATTTGCGTTTAAGGATTTATAGATTAAGTATAGTAGTAATAAAAATGTATTTCAAATAACGCCAGCACCCAGGCGAAGATGCATGAGCGACTGTTTGCGTTATAATGTTACTCTAACGCAAACTAAGGCGCGAGTGCATTTTGGGTAAGCCACAGCGAACCGTTTGGGTGCTGTTAAATGATGTTAAATTTCTGGACTTCATTTAAAGCTTTCAATGCTGTTTCATAAAAAGGTTGAGCAATTTGTTTTGCTTTTGGGGAAGTTATTCTATTGAACATCCAGTCGAATTTTTGCTTTATTTTTTCTTTTCCCATTTCCAGTGATTTACCTTCTAGAAAGGATGAAATGTTGGTTTCAAAAAAGCTTATACTGTCAGCATCTTTTAATAGATTTTGGTCATCATTACCACCTTCTTCATGTCTGGAAATTAACATTTTCACTTTTTGAATAAAATTCTTATCTACTTTCTTTTGTTGCAAAAATTCGCCAACAATTTCAGCTCCTCGCTCTTCATGTGGGCGAAAAAACTCAACGTTTGTCCACCCTAAAGCTCTTTTACCTGCCATGTCTTTTTGACGGAAGGCCCTTTCAATATCATGTGAGATAGCTGCAATTAGCAATGCTTCATCTGCATTTGGTGATAAAACCTTTAGCCAATGCACTGTCCTCACAAAATGTTTAATTTGCGAAGGTTTTTCAACTTTAGTGAATGAATCAAAAACAAATTGTTCAACTGCGTTGTAAATCGACAGATCCATTTTGGGTTGTGAAGAAATTTAATTTCATTTAACGCCCGCAGCTTTGCGAACTTTGGGTAGCTTGTGTAGGGCTGGTATAATTTTCTCCCACCAGCCCGAAACGAGCAAGCCAAAGTTGGGTGAGGCCGTAGCCGAACCGCAAAGGTGCTGTTAAATGCAGTAAATTTGATTATTTTTTACAGATGAAAAAGACTGGGGGATATTTCCTGATGTCCGTGCTTGAAATCTGCTTTTCTCCATTTACTTCAACAATTGTAAAGCCAGCTTTTTTTATTTCTTCTGTCACTTCTTTGGCTTTTGGGATGTGGATGTATTGCTTCTTGAATTGAATTTTGCTTCCAATGGTTCCTCTATCAAAAAACCGATCGCCAAAATCCTGCTCAAGCACCTTAAATCCAAGAGGTTTTAGGATAAAAAGCTTAATCCACTGTTTTATCCACAATAATTTAAATGCTCTTGGAAAAACTCTGGGATGAGCAGTAAAAATAAAAATGCCATCTCTTTTCAATATCCTTAATATTTCTTTCAGTGCCTGGAGCCGTTTTTCCTTCCCGGGAATCTGTGTCCAGCCTTGGTTTGAGAACAAAGCATAGTCAAAAGTACTATCCTTAAAATCAAGATTAGTCGCATCGCCCACTCTAAAATCGACTTTTAACTTTAATTTATCAGCAACTTTTTTTGCGTTTGCGATCATTGCGGGCACAAGATCTACCCCTATTACCTTAAACCCCATCTGGCTAAGCGGAAATGTTGTTCTACCAGTGCCACAGCCAATATCCAGCAATGTGGCATTTTTATTTACAAAGTATTTTTTAATAAAATATTGTTCTGAATCCCAAAAGCCTTCCTCTGCTTTCTTGATATATTCCTCTTGCGTATTATCCTGCGAAAACTCTGATATTACATGTTGTTCGAGTTCTGTTTTCATAAGAATTCAAATTTATTGCATTTAACTACGTTTAGCAGTGATGTTTACGTACAGATTACTGGTTTGGAAGGGTTATGGGAAGAGGGATGGGGATTGGCGGAGGGTGTTTTGTAATGATTGTGGGGTAAAGGCAAGGTGGGTTTGGGTG
>JAGOLJ010000111.1 GCA_017994125.1 Candidatus Altimarinota bacterium | reverse complement strand
GACTAGTTTGGGGTCGGGGGTCAGGATTTCCTGGTTTGCTTTTTCGGTCTGGGCCTGGACTGCTTCACGATTGTTAGCGATGGCAAGCCTGATTTGGCTTCTGATTAAATCGCGCTGTGCCACCGGGACACTACTAAGCATCTCTTCGTTGATGTCATAATTTTTCCCGTCGGGGCCCTGCGGCTTCCAGATAACGTATGAAAGCAGATTGGTGGCGCCGGGTTGCGTAATGGTTTTTAACGTAGTGGTACTTTGTATCCTGATGCGATCACTTTCGATTTCATTAACGTTTTTTTCGGCTTCTTTATATTTTGCCATGATTTTTTCCCGGCTTGCTGCATCCAGATTTTTTGACATAAAAGGAGACACCATGTTTTCAACAGCGAGCATGCAGCGAAGCAGTTCTTCACTGACTTTGTCGTAAGTGCCTTTATAGCTTTCACGTTTCGCTTTCATGTCCGGGGTCACCAGTTTTTCATCCAGAGAAAGGATGAAAAGGTAATCCGGTAACGAAGTTGTTTTAAAGGTGCCGTATTCGGTCTGTTTTGGTTTTACAGTTTCGTTCCAGTTTTTATCGAGAGCGTCAATTAACTGTTTAACCATTTCTTTATTCTGCTCTTCTTCTTTCTTTTCAACGCGCTTATCCAGAGAAGCCATATCTTCCTGCATTTTTTTATACGGGACGGAAACCCTGTCGATGGTTGAATAAACATCATTTAAAAATTCACCACCGGGTACTTTTAACTCGGCCCGTTCTTTGCTGCCAGGAAATCCGGAATAGGGTAACTGGGGACGGCTTTCTTTTAACTGATGTCTGGTTTCCGGCGTGGGATTTTTTTCGAACTCTTCAACCGCCTTTTTATAGGCATCAACTTTTGACCTGAGCGCGGCCAGTTCACTTTCAATCTTCATGAAATCTGCACCTTCCTTATCCTGTACTCCGGTGACGCCTTTCAGGATCTCATTCATGATGCGCCTATATTCTGCGGGGTTATCTTTCTTCATGGCCAGGAGAGAATCACTGTAAGTGATGTTGCCCTTATCATCAACTTTGACGTACTGCGCATATTTTTCGCGGCACTTTAAGGCAATATTCAGGTCGATCAGTTTATAACCGATACGTTCCTGCGCTTTTTTGCCATTCTGCTCGATTGACTGAAGTAATTTTGAGCCTTCTGCCGTTAATAGATTCCTGACAAGTTTGCCGGATAGTTCAGTTGCTGATTTGTGAATGTCGCCGTAGGCTTTTATTTTTTCCTCGAGTTTAAGATCTTTATCGCCATCGATTTCTTTTTCTTTTTGTTCCAGAGCTTTTAACGCCGCGTCCTGTTGTTCAAGCCGGTCGATGTTATCGAGTTCTGCCTTTTGTTCATCCAGAGATGAAAGGAGCGAAGCTCTTAACTGGTTAATTGGGGCTACATCGGCCTGTTCGATGGTTTGATCCTTTCTGGTTTGAATAACGGAAAAACCTTTATCCGCAATGCCTTTGAGATAATTGTTCACTTTGGGTATGGAAGCAGCCAAATATTTTTTTGCTTCATCCGACTTCAATTTTGGTGAAAGACTTTTAAGGCTTTGTTCACCTTTTCTGGCAGATTCGGTGATGCCCTGCAAAGGAGTCAGCAATACCGTTTTTCCTTCTGCCTGTTTTTTAAGGTCGTCAACGCGCGCGATTTGTTCACTGTATCCTTCCGCCATGATTAAGTAAGATTTGATTCAAGAAATTTTTCGGCTTCCGCCTGTTCTGACTTCTGTTCGATGCTGTAAGTATCTGTCTTGATTTTATTAATTAGTTCCTGCAACCCTTTCTGGTAATTCCCACTGGGATCTTCATCGAGTGCTGCCGAAATATATTTATCAACAATCTGATTTTTCTTTTTGATGAGAGTACAGGTGTTTTGCAAAATCTGGAGCGGCATGGTTGCTGCCCGGTTACGCCAATAATCTTTTTCCGTTTCTTCGAGCAAAAGACTTCGCTCCAATTCATAGAGAAAATCCTGAAGAAGTTGTTCGCGGGACGGATCGGTTTGATTTGAGACTGTTTGTACGGGATTAATTGGCATGCAGGTAAAATTCCAGATATTAATTAATCTTTAAATTATAGCAGAAAAAGGCCTTTTTTAGGAGGTCTGAGATCACGATTATAATGATTATCTATTTACCTGTTTGGAAATTATTTTTTAATCCTTCGAATATCCCCACTTACTCCGGTGATTTCACTGTTCAGATTTTTGATGGTTTTTTCGGTATTTTTTTGGAATTGATAATCGATTTTGAAAATATTTTCCTGTTCAGCGAGTAAAATTTTGTAAATATTTTCAGCCTGGGTGGGATCGGGCTGGCGAACCTGTTCGATGATGCTGTCATATTGCTCCCGACTAAGTTTTTTCATGGCGGGAGATTTGTTGATAAGGAAGAAAAGCTCATCCAGCTTGCGAAAACCGCTTGCCTGTGAATTGGTATTTTTTGCAGTTGCCATAATTCCTGGCGGGGTAAATTTTTATGTAAATTTATTAATCGTATAAGTGTAGCATTTTATTTTGCGTTGTTGCAAGCTTTACCATTTTATGGTATCATTTTAGGAATAATAATTTATTAAAAAAATCCTAACTAAAACAAATATGAAAAATACAAAATGGAATTCATACCGTTTTGACCCAATTAAACAGTCACGTCCTGTTTTTTACACCCCGGGTGAACTTTCAGTAGATACCTCAAAGCTTGAAGCGGCAGCCAAAAATCCCATGGAAGTTAAGGCTTCATTTCAAAATCCAACCGAATTGCAGACTGAGATTTATGACCGGAGCAAAGCGGTGGAAGGTGACTTGAAAAAAGTATCTGATGCTGAACTTACAAAGATTGATAATGAAATGGCGAGCTTAAACCAGTCCGATCCTAACTATGCTGCCCAAAAAGCAAAACTGGAAAGCCAAAAAAATGATGTGAAACAGCGAACAGAAGCTATGTATAAAAAAATCTGGACGATCCGCGACCAGGCTGTGGCCAAATTATGGCAGGATGTACGGGCCAGAGATACGGCTAAGGAAAGGGCTGTGCAGGCAACCGCGGAAAACCTGGCAAAAGCGGCCGACAAGAATCCTGAATTGGCGTTGAAGTATAAAGAGGCTGCAAACTGGGCCGATACCTTTGCCAATGATGATGTTACCAATAAGATGAGCAGTACCAAAGTTGCTGACTACCTGAATACTGAAATGACTGTTGATGGTAAAAAAGTTGAGCTGAAAGATTATGAAGTTGAGGATATGTCGAAAGCTGTGGCAACAGCGTTGCACTTTAGGGCTGGCAATACAGGTATTGAGGCCCATGATCCTGCAGTCGCTTTTGTGGCAGGACTTGCGGCAAGAGAAGGGAAAGGTACGTGGAAGGATAATGGTGTAAGCGCTAATGATATTGTTTCGCAAATCGCCGAAACCAGCCATGATAAACCGGAACCGGCCCCAAGAGCCGAAGCTGCCAAAAACGCACTTAGGCCGCTGGCAGAAAAAATTGTGGCTGACCAGTCGATGGCGCCACAAGTGCGCGGGATGCTTTTAGCAAGACTGGCTACTGCAACTGATGCCAACTATGAAGCGGCTATTAAGGAAGTAAATACCCAATATGGAATTTTACAGCAGGTTGCTACCGGTAAAACTGACAATATAGGTGGTTATGAAAATACGACCTATTGGAAGGAAGCTGCTGTTTTTGGAGCGGGTCTACTGC
>JAGOLJ010000110.1 GCA_017994125.1 Candidatus Altimarinota bacterium | reverse complement strand
GCGGTTTTTGTTCTGGAAATGATCTTCTTTAAAGGCTCTGCGGAGAAGAAAGGGGTAAATCATGGCAGAATCCGGACGTTAATACGGATTTTTGGCTTGGCGATTTTAATTTCCGCATGGTGGTACATACGGAATTGGTATCTGTATGGGACAATTTTCCCCGATTTGCCCGCAGTTACGGCTCATCATCCCGAACTTTTGACTAAATATAGCGGGCTCGATGCCCTTTTCCCAGAGGTCATGGGATCGGGCGCTAAAGCCGGCACAAGTTTATGGGGTTTTATTTTTGATCAGAATTTTTTGTGGCAGTACTTCAAGAGTTTTTGGGGCGAATTCGGCATGTTTATGGTTAATTTGGGCAACCTGCAGAACGATCTTCTCTTTGCCCTTGTGATTGTTGCTGGGTTAGGCCATTTAAAGAAATATTTGTTGAAGCCTAAAACGGCGCAGACAGAGGCCCAAGTGGCCTTAAAGCCATGGGTTTTTCTGTTAATACCTTTCCTGTGCGTTTTTGTGACAATGAGCTGGAAACTTTTTCAGATTTACTCAGTCAGGGGCTTTTTGGGCGCTAATCACGGCCGATACATGTACAGTGTCCTGCTGCCGGTGGCCTGTTTTATTGTTAGCGGCTTTTACGGTTTATTTCAGAGCAAAAAACAGGCTTTTAAAACGGATTTTGTACCAACGGGCGTTTTGATAACGTTGGTTTTTCTGTGTGTTTTAAATGAATTTTTTACTTTAACGGGGATCATCATTCCTGAGTTTTACTGATGAAGCATTATCCGGCAAAAAACAGCAAGTTTAAGACCTTTCACCGTTTGGTAGCAGCAATATGCGGCGGGGTAGTACTGTTTGGCTTGCTGTTTTTATTCTATCCGGTCAGGATTACAGTTTATAAAACACTGGCGGCGGGCAACCGTGAACCGTTTGGCCCGATTACAGCGGAAAATCCGCTGGAATACTGCATTCCGTTTACCAGGCTGGAACTGGATTTTAATAGTGCTGATGTGGCGGGAATCGATAGTATTGAATTTTTAACCGCAACTTATCAGCGGAAGAATGACAGTACCAGTACAATCACCTTTTACGGGCTTTTAAACGGGCAAAAGAAGCTTCTGGGTAGTCAAAGTTTTTCCTCCGCTATCCTGCCCGATAACAGCTATTTTCGGATTGATTCGCCTCTGCGGGCTGAAAATGGCTTCAACTTAAGCCACTATAGCGATACCGACCAATTCTGCTTTTCCTGGAAATCCGACGGCAATAATTTGAATTCGGCTACCGTTTGGCTAAATGAATATCGGGAACCGGTTTTAAGGGTGAAAAGGTCTTTGCCTTTTTACCGCGCTTTGGATTATATTCAACGCGCAAGGCATGAGTTATTATGACCAAAAATCACAACTGGCACATCATCAGGGAGCTGGTTATCAGTGAGTTTAAACTGCGTTATCAGAATTCCTATCTGGGATACTTTTGGACACTGGTTAAACCATTGCTGCTTTTTGGCGTTATTTACCTGGTTTTCAGTGTTTTCATGCAGTCCCCTGTGGAAAATTACGCCATTTACCTGTTGCTTGGCGTACTGGTCTGGAACTTTTTTACCGAGGCCACCCTGATTGGCATGAACACCTTTATTAACAAACGCGACCTGGTGACCAAGATCTATTTTTCCCGCGCGGCCCTGATTGTCGCCTCCACCATTTCCAGCATGATCACGCTCCTTTTAAACTTCATCATCTTTCTGGTTTTCATGGCGGCCGCGCGCATTATGCCCGGCCCCGAGGCGCTGTTTTTTCTGCTTTACCTTGCTGAAATGTACTTCATTGCCACCGGAGTAACCTTCATCCTCGCCTCTCTTTATATCCACTTCCGTGACCTTCAGCACATCTGGGAAATTCTCCTGCAAATCGGTTTTTGGCTCACCCCCATTGTTTATCCCATGACTATTGTCCCCACCATTTACCACCGCTACATCTACTTAAATCCCCTGGCCAGGATTATTGAATACGCCCGCGATATTTTCATCCGCCACCATATTCCAAGCCTTTACCTGAATGTTGTACTGCTAATTATGACGGCGGTGATTTTCTTTGCCGGTTATGCTATTTTCAAAACCCAGGAAAAAAAGATCGCCGAAAATTTATGATCCAAGTAAAAAATCTCAACAAGGAGTTCCTGATCCCTCACCAGCGTCGCGATACGCTCAAGGAAGGGTTTATCGGGTTATTCAAAAAAAGCACCTACGAAAGGTTTAAAGCTCTCAATAATCTAAGCCTTCAGGTAGCTCCGGGCGAATTCATTGGCATCATCGGCAAAAACGGGAGCGGGAAAAGCACACTCCTTAAAATCCTAAGCGGCATTTACCAGCCGGATAGTGGTTCGGTTGAGGTAAAAGGGGAAATCGCGCCTTTCCTTGAACTTGGCATTGGCTTCCAGCCCGAGCTTACCGCCCGCGAAAATATTTATCTTAACGGGACTTTACTTGGCATGACCAGAAAAGAGATCAACCAGCGTTTTGACAGTATGGTTACTTTTGCCGGCGTTGAAAATTTTATCGATCTCAAAGTAAAAAATTACTCTTCCGGCATGCGCGCCCGCCTGGCTTTTGCCATTGCCCGTGAGGCCAATGCCGATATTTACCTGATTGATGAGGTCTTGGCCGTTGGCGATGAGTCTTTCCAGCAAAAGTGCCTGGAGGTCTTCCGCGACTGGAAAAAGAAAGGCAAAACAATCCTTTTTGTCAGCCATAATCCCGGTTTAATTGAGGAATTCTGCAGCAGGGTCATCTTACTTGATCAGGGGCGGATTCTGGCAGAAGGGAAAGCTAAAGAGGTTATCGAACAGTATCATAAATGTAATTCTTTGTAAAAAAGCATTTTAGGTCAATTTATTCCTTAAGCAATCAGCTTCAGGGCGTTGACTAAAATGTCCTTTAAATGGTAATAAATTGTACCCACGAGTAGCCGCTTTCTAAGATTTGAGATGCCTGACAACATAAAAGCTCTTCCGCCGGATTTATATTCCCGTAATACGATCATTTCATACCTGATCCATAAGCTGATAAGCCGCCCGGATTACCGCGTC
Organism: Candidatus Altimarinota bacterium; assembly: GCA_017994125.1. Taxonomy (GTDB): domain Bacteria; phylum Patescibacteriota; class Gracilibacteria; order UBA1369; family UBA1369; genus JAGOLJ01. The sequence goes on along the minus strand of JAGOLJ010000110.1, from coordinate 648 downwards.
CTGGACGTTGGAGGGCGTGACAGTAAGCTTAATGCTTTTATTAATGGCGGCGGTAAATATTACGTTCTGGATAAAAAACAGCCTACGGGACCGGTGGATTTCACTTACATCACGGGCGATGCGATCAAAATCCCTTTTTCGGACCGTAATTTTGACGTTGTGGTAGCATCGGACATGCTGGAGCACGTTGAGGATGCCGACCGCGAAAAAGTGCTGAATGAAATGTTCCGCGTCAGCAAAAACTTCCTGATTATCGGCGCCCCCTTTAAAAATAATCTGGTTGAGAAAGCTGAACAATACGTCCGTGATCAGTATCAAAACAATTCCGGACGGGAACATCCCTTTTTAGTTGAACACGACAAATACGGGCTTCCTGACGAGGAAAAACTGGATCAATATCTTGATGCTAAAGGCGTCAGCTATTTTAAGATCAACGAAGGAAACCTGATGAACTGGTATATCCAGCAGCTTTATAGCGGCAACCATTATGGTGAGGAAATCAACAGCGAAACCTATAAATTTAACACTTTTTATAACGAACATCTGCAGGAACTGGGAACCCTGCGCGAACCTACCTATCGCATCATCTACTGCATTGCCAAGGAGCAGACGCTGTCCAAAGCTGAAATGATGGCTGATTTGCATAGC
>JAGOLJ010000109.1 GCA_017994125.1 Candidatus Altimarinota bacterium | reverse complement strand
CACCAACAGAACCACCAACAGAACCGCCAACGGAACCACCAACGGAACCGCCAACAGAACCGCCAACGGAACCACCAACGGAACCGCCAACAGAACCACCAACAGAACCACCAACAGAGGAACCCACTAATCCTTCGGAACAGCCTCCATCAACCCCGCCGGAGCAGCCATGGGAAGAACCCAGTTTTTTCCCAACAATTCCGCCTCCTCCGGGGGAGGAGCAGTTAGCCACCGAGGTAACCGCTCAGCAGACGGTAATCCCCTTTATTGATCCTGCCATTAGCGTTACCAGAGCTTTTATAGTGGGTAGCGTGATTAAAATTTTTGATCTTGAAAATACTAAAAAAGACCTGATTGAAGCCTGTCTGGCAGATGTAGTTTCCTGTACTTCCATCATTAGCAATAATTCACAGTTTGTGGCGACATATAATAATGTGCCGTTGTCAGCACAGCCGTTGTTAGCCACTAATCCAATTTTCCACATAGCAAACGCCCAGCAAAAGTATGATATTAAAGGGCTGCAGTTATTTCCAGACGTTACATCGGATGTGGATAATTTTTACTATGTAAATATGGCTACCCTGCTTGGTATTGTTCAGGGTTATTATCAGGAAGAAAAGAGTCCGTTCAAGCCGGAGAGGATTATTACAAGAATGGAAGCGACAAAAGTAATTTTGGGAGGTGCTGATTTGATGAAATGGCTTTATTATGATGAGCTTGCGACACAGTTGGGCGGTGAGCAGTATGTTTTGATCCAGCAGACTCCTTTTTCTGACATTAAAGTGACTACTGATAAAATGTGGTGGTATCCCAGATATCTGAATAAAGCCTGTAGCGTGGGAATGTTTGATTGTACGCATGGTGCCAAATTCAGGCCGGATGAGTATATTACCAAGGCTGAAGTTGATGCGATGGTTAATAATGTTAAGAGCTATCTTGGCTCTTCCGGAACAACCGCTCAGCTGGTTGATGACAGTGATGGTGATACACTTAAAAATTATCTGGAAGAGAGCGTTTATTTTACCAATCCCAATAAGGCTGATACGGATGATGACGGGCTTAGGGATGACCAGGAACTTTTTGTATACAAGACTAGCCCGTTTTTAAAGGATACTGATGGGGACGGACTTTCGGATGCGGATGAAGTTCTGGTTTATAAGACAAATCCTCTTGAAGCGGATACTGACGGGGATGGGTATCCGGATAATATTGAAGTCCGTGAAAAAACAGATCCTGTTGCCGCATTGAGTTTTCCGAAATCAACAGGGTATAAAGGGGTTTCGGATAGCTGGAAAGAGCAGTATAAAATTACCGTTACTGATGGAGCCCAGGATAGTGATCATGACGGGTTGACGGATGTCATGGAATACCAGTATGGGACAGATCCATTATCTCCCGATTCCGATAATGACGGTTATCCTGATGCGCTGGAAGTGCTGGATTTGGGGACAGATCCTCTTAAACCAAATACAAGAGTTGAAATTGAGGAACTTCTTAGGATTACCAATCTGAAAGAAGGACAGCTGGTTGGAACTTCAATGCCTTTGATTAAAGGTATTGCCCCGCTGGATTCAACTGTGCGTATTGTACTTAAAAATGATTTCGGGCATGAGAAAGTCTTGGGTGATACAACGGTTGATTCTAACCATGTCTTTCTTTTTAAAGTCCCAAAGCCGATTAAAGATGGAAGGTATATTGTTGTGGCAAGAGCCCTTCAGCTTTCCAAAAAGGCGATTAAGGAGTCCGAGCCGGTGCATATTGTGATTGATTCAAAGTTAAATGTTCCAGCGCCTGTGCCAAAGAAAATTGCCGACCAGAAAATCAGTTCGGATGTGCTTTTGAAAAATTTGCGTGTTGAAATAGTTAATAAGAGGCCGGTTCTTTATGGCTCAACAGAGCTTGGCAATAAAGTTACAGCTAACTGGCGCAGTATTGTAATGACGTCGGCGCTGGTTGCCGATTCTTTAGGTGGTGAGTTTGCGATTATGGCACCGACAGATCTTTCGGTTGGTGACCATGAGGTTTTTGTTACGGCTACCCGCAAAAAAGATAATGCCCAGTCGGATACAGTAAGGATTTTATTTAAAGTTAGTCCGTCATTTGAACAGGAACAGGCACAGCAGGCTGAAGCACAGCAATTGAGGGGTGTGGTTGAAAAAAGCTTGGCACGGGTTTTACCGGCAACGATGGCGAAGTTTATTGCCAGAAACTGGTTCTTGGTTTTAATGCTAGGGTTGTTGATGGCTGCTATTGTTGGGACAATTGTTTATCTGCTAGTCGGAGGTCGAAAGAAAAAGTGAGATGTCGGTTTCAGCATTGCAATTGTCCGATGGTTTTTGGATGACGGTTTTTATCTGTTCTTTGATAGCGTCTGATGCTAGTGATTTAATCTGGCGGACGCGTTCTCTGGTGACACCCATTCTACGTCCGATCTCGGCCATGTTGCTGTCGCTCCAGGTGGTAAGTTCGTGATAATTTTGCAGGACAAGCCTATGCCGTGGATCTAGTTTATTTAATGATTCACGTACCAGCTCAGCGGTTCTTTTTTGCTCCAGTGTGATTAACGGATCTGGGCTGTTAAAGTCCGGTGTTAATTCCAGGTAGGTGGGGCCGTCACTTTCAGGAGGGCGGGTGTTTAATGAGTTTACCCGAAGGTCAAAAAGTTCCTGGATAGATAATACTTTTTTGATGCTGAGCCCCATTTCTTCCGCGACCTCTTTTGTTGTGGGATCCCTTTCCAGTTTTTGGTAAAGGAAGTGGATGACCCTGTTATAACGTTTTAACAGATCATCAGCGTGGACTGGAATGCGGATGGTTTTGCCGCGGTCGGCAATGGCCCTGTCTATGTATTGTCTGATCCACCATCCGGCATAAGTGGAAAAGCGGTAGCCTTTGCGTACGTTAAATTTTTCCGCAGCTTTCATTAATCCCATATTGCCTTCCTGGATTAAATCCTCCATTGAAAGTCCCCGGTTGATGTATTTTTTGGCGAGGGCTATTACAAAGTACAGATTGGCTGTTACCAGTCTGTTTATGGCTTCCTGTTTTGCTTTAGGTGTTCTTGCCTTTAAAATCATCAGGCCAATTTCCTTTTCTTCTTCTTCGCTCAGCTCTGGTATGGCTCCGACTTCAAATCTGTATTTGGCCAGAGATGAATGGGCAAATTTTCGTTCTTCTTCCGGGGCGGTTATGAGGGATTGTTCAGCGGGGCTATGAGTTTCTACTTGCATTTTGGTTAGAAAAAAAGAGGTTCTTTTATAGGACCTTTTTCCCTGAGTGTCAATTTGAATTGGGTTATTCGGCCGGAGACGGGTTATTCAGTTACCCAGTAGATTTCTTCATTCTTTTCGTAGATGGTGCCTTCGGTGGAAAGCAGTTGCCCGTTGGTGGAAACGGGGACGGTGGTGCCGCTAGGAAGGTAGACAGCCGGGATGTTTTCAACGTTGGTGAGAATGCTGCCGGCCGGGTAATCTAGTTTGGTGAATTTCTGGAGGCCGATTTTGCGACTGGTGAGTGATGCGCTTTCAATTAAGGTGAAGAGAATTTCACGTGTGGGTTTGTTTCTGGGGGGCTGGTCGATGTAAGGGATATCCATCTGCATGGCTTTTTCATATTCCCTGTACAGATTCCACATCAGCTGTTCTTCGCGGGTGGTGGTGAATTTGACGTTTAGCCCAATTTTGCGGGCTTCACGGCGCGAAATGCTGTGATTATGGGTATGAATGCCGCGGATAAAATAATCGACAATCTGTTCGACTTTGCTTTC
>JAGOLJ010000015.1 GCA_017994125.1 Candidatus Altimarinota bacterium | reverse complement strand
CTTATGGCGCAGCAAAGAAAATTCATAACCCAGCCTTCGGACGATAAGCTAAATGCTTTTCCTCCTGCAGTGCGGGATCTTGTAAAAAAAGGGCATGAACATGGCTTTGTAACTCATCAGGAGTTAATGAAAGCAATTCCGAATGCGGAAGAGGATCTTCTGCTTTTGGACGAAGTTTATGGTTTGTTTCTGGATTTGGGTATTGAGGTTATAGATACCCGTGAGACTTTAACCTGGAAAGACAAGGAAGTGGAGGAAGAAGTTTTGGTTGAGGAAAAAATCAAGAAAACTGCTCCACAGGTAGAGCTTCGTGAAATTGCAAATGATTCCATCAGGCTTTATTTATGTGAAATTGGAAAGGTTCAGCTATTAACAGCCAAAGAAGAAATAGATCTGGCCAGAAGAATTCGCAAAGGTGATCAGCAGGCTAAAAAACAGTTAGCTGAGGCTAATTTGAGGTTGGTTGTAAGTATTGCAAAAAAATATATCGGACGCGGACTTTCTTTCCTGGATTTGATTCAGGAAGGAAATATTGGCCTTTTTAGAGCCGTGGAAAAGTTTGATGCGGACAGAGGGTTTAAGTTTTCAACATATGCAACCTGGTGGATCCGTCAGGCGATTACACGTGCCATTGCTGATCAGGCCAGAACGATCCGTATTCCTGTGCATATGGTGGAAACGATTAATAAGCTTACTCATGCCCAGAGACGTTTGGTACAGGAACTTGGGCGTGAGCCGCTGGTTGAAGAGTTGGCGGCAGAAATGGATATGGATGAAAGAAAAGTTCGTCATATCCTTAAGATTTCACAGGATATCGTTTCTCTGGAAGCTCCTGTTGGTACGGAGGAAGATAGTAAGCTGGGTGATTTTATTGAAGATGATGATGCTCAATCTCCGCTTGAGTCCACTAACAGGCAGTTGATCAAGGAAAATATTCATGAAATGCTGCAGTATCTTAATCCCCGTGAGAGAAAGATTATTGAAATGCGTTTTGGTTTGATTGATGGCGTAGGTCATACATTGGAGGAAGTAGGTCAGCAGTTTGGTGTTACACGTGAGCGTATTCGCCAGATTGAAGCAAAGGTTTTGCAGAAATTAAAGGAACATCCGACTAGCGTTAAAATCAGGCCGCACGGAGCTTAGTAACATTTTTTATAATCATTAATTTTTATTAAAATGGCAGATATTAAACCGGTAATCGATGAAAGCAAGGTCACTCTGGTAACAAAAGAAGGTTTGGCCAAGCTGAAGGAAGAATTAGAGAACCTGAGGAATGTCAAACGTAAGGAGGTTGCAGAAAGGCTTAAGGAGGCCATTTCTTATGGTGACCTTTCAGAAAACTCTGAATATGAGGAAGCTAAAAATGAGCAGGCTTTTGTAGAGGGAAGGATTACCGAACTTGAAGAGAAGGTTAAGTATGCCAGAATTATTGAGGAAAAAGGTGATCAGGCTACAGTTCAGCTTGGGTCAAAAGTTCTGATTAAAAATTTGAGTGATAAAAAGTCTCAGGAAGAGTCCTACACAATTGTAGGTTCTACTGAAGCCGATCCTTTGTCTCATAAGATTTCGAATGAATCTCCGGTGGGGGCTGCTCTTCTGGATCGCAAGAAGGGTGATATTATCAAGGTTGAGGTTCTTGGAAAGGTTATAGAATATGAAGTTTTAGGCCTGGAATAATTTCCTGATGGCAAGTAAGTTAGCAAAATTTATCTTGAAGCTGTGTTCGCTGCTACTGTTTGTGGCAGTCTGTTACATGGCTCTTTTTTATGCTTATGGTTATAAATATGATGAAAAGCAGAAAGATGTTAAAAAAACCAGCATTATCGATTTGATTGGGGATATTAAGGAGGCCAGGGTTATGCTCAATGATAAAATTGTTTCTAATTTTCTGCCCTATCAGATTAAGGGGCTTGATTTGGGGAAATATATTGTAAGTGTGAATAAAACGGGTTTTCAACCGTGGAAAAGGGAAGTAGCGGTGGAGGCGGATTATGTGACCATCGTAAATGATATTTTGCTTATACCCGAAAAGATTAGTGATTATGTTAAGCTGTTAAAAGTATTTAATAAGGGGGATGTTTTGCAGTATGGCAAAGATTTGATCTTTGCCTATCCCAAAGATGGATTGGTTATACACCTGGTTAATCTGTATGGTGATGGGACGGTTAGGGATGAAGATCTGGAGTTGGCCCAGGGAGAAATAAGCAAAGTGGATAATTTAGGCTCCGACAGGTTTCTGGTTGATTTTAATGATGGCCAGACCAGCTATTTTGATTTTCCGGAGAGGAGTTTTGTGACTTTTAATAAACCTGAAAGGTCATACGGCTATCGCTTGAGTCCTGACAGTAAAATGCTGTATTTCTTTATAGGTGAAGATCTTTATCGTGCGCCTATGGCTGAACTTTTACTTGAGGGGAAGATGCAAATTGAAAAGTATTTTTTGCATAAATCAGTGCAGGCGGTTAGTTTTGGTTTTAATGGGGATATTTATTTTATTTCGGGAGGAGTGGCTTATAGAACTGATTCTGCTTTTGGTAAACTTGAGCCATTAATGTTGAGTTTGAAGCGTTATAAGAATCTGGATTGTCGTAATGGACGTGATTATGCGATTTTGACTATGCGTGATGATGACGGGGGTAGATCACTTTATGTGATTGATAAAAAGGGTAGATCATCGCTTATGACTGATGAATTAAAAGGATTACCCTATTTAAATGAATATGATCAGTTGGTTTTTGTTGAGAAAGGGCAAACCAGCACGGCAGGACATATCTTTTATTATGATCCGATTTTAAAAATTAAAAGTCTGGTGAGGGATTTTTCTGGTGAGTTGGAGTTATTCGGCTGGTTTTCCAATGAGGGACATTTTGTTTTCAAGGAAGCTGGCACTGTATACCTGTCGGATGTGTTTAATGCCAATTCTTATGTTCTCCTAAAAGATGGGAACCTTGAAAGAATTTTTGTTTTTAGCCATAAACTGTTTTACGTAAAAGAAGGGAAGCTTTATGGTCTTAACTGGAAAGACTCTTTTTAAGGGGCCGTTAAAATTCCAGTGACGTTGTAAAACCTTCTGTATTATTTCTTATGTTTTCTGGGAATATACTTGTTCTTTTCTTCCTGTTCCTCGTATTTCTTTTTTTCCTGAGGATAGGTGTAAAGATATGACCGACCCATTAGGAATAGGAAAATCGCGGCGATGGCAAGAATTATGAAAAGGACAAAGCGGGTGGAAAGAAATGGAATTTGTTCATAGCGGCATCCCAGGTAAAGGCCTAAACATGCCCCAATGATAACCAGTTTTTGTGGGTAACTTTTAAAAATGCGGCGGAAGGCCTTATCGGATTTGGCTTGCTTGACCATGATGAAGATGGCAATGGCAAGAGCAATTAACAGTATAGCGAAGACCAAAAGTGGTATGTAATAGGCGAAGTGCTTTCCGGGGGATGGGCTGAAAAAGTAATTGAGGGAATTAAGTACTAGATTCATCTTCTGTTTGGTTAGGATGTTTTAAATTGTGGATATTAAAGTTTGTGAAATTTTTGGCGTAAAAGAGGATACCTGAAATCAAAAAGATGAGCAAAGCATAAATTTGCTCTTCGCGGAGTCCAATGAAAATATTACTTTCGTCTCCCCGTAAAAAGCCTTCACAGAAGTATAAAAGGGAATAAAGCCCGCTGCCCAGAAGCATGATATTGCCATCTTTTTTCCCAACATTCCTAGAAAAAAGAAGGTAAAGGATAATGGCAATAACCAGGCAGTAGATGGCTGAGTAGATTTGTACGGGATGAATGGGAACTGCATAGATTGAGTTGTCCATAACGACACCCCAAGGAAGGGTTGTTTCGTTGCCGTAATTGGTGCCATCAAGAAAGGTGCCAATATTGCCGAAGACGAAACCTCCTGTGATACCTACAGTAAAAACGTCTAGCCAGCGAAGAGCGTTTTCTTTTTCTTTTCTGGCGAGATAGACAAGGGTTCCAAGACATCCAATGATTCCTCCCCATAAGGACATGCCTTTATCCCAAATGTAAAATATCTGGATGACATTATTGTAATTGAAGGGGAACAGATAGGTTTGGTAGTTTTGAATGACAAAAATAAGTCTTGATAAAATGATGCCTCCCAGGAAAATAGCCAAACTGGAATCAGCCAAAAATTGAAGCTTTAACCGGTTTTTTTTGATAAGCTTAAGCATTATCAAAAGAGCAACAAAAAAACCGATTGTGATAAAAATCCATAGCGAATAAATGATGACGGGCCCAATTTGGAACAGGATCGGATACATTTATAGGTTCAGGAAAATTAGTAAGAGTGACAGTAAAAAGGTTGGAGTAATGACTAGAGAGGCGACCGTATTGTTTTTGAAAAAGTTGATTTTGATGCTGACTGAAGAATGCAGCAGGAAAATTGTGGCCAGGAAATATTTTAAGAAGGCTGATTTATAAATGTAAAAGACAAAGGGGATATCATTAACCCCGGTCTGTTTGGTGGTTAGGTAGATTGAGCAGAAATAGTAGATGAGGTAGAAGAGCAGCATCCAGCCTGTAAAGGTGAGAAGTTCCTTGCAAAAGCGGGTCATTCCCGTTTCTTCTCCGGCTGCCAGTTTTTCTTTTTTGAGTGCGTGTTTTAGCTGTTTAAGTTTATTTTTAAGGGTTTTTCGTTCTTTGAATAGTCTTTTTATGCTTTCTTTGGTTTCTTTTTTAAATTCTGAGGTGGGAGCATCGAAATATAATCTAAAATATTGGATAATCTGGTCATTGGTAATAGCGATTTCTTTTTTAGCCTGGATTATATCCGGATTTTCGAGATGGGATCCGATCAACAGGGAGATAAAGTATTTGCCTATTTTTTCGATGATATTGATATTTTCTTTTTTCTGGCCAAGTTCATCCTGCCATGAACGTAACTGGTCCGTAATGCTTATGGCTTTTTTGCTGCGGCTTTGGCGCAATTGCAGCATCATTCCCTTGGCTTCGACTAATAATTTGGTCTTTTCTTTAACCATGGATTCTTCCTGCAGGAAGAGCTCCTCTTTTTGAATGTAAGTGAGTAATTCTTCAGCTGTTTTTCTTATGTAATCAAGATTTGTACTGCTGCGGATTCGGAAGAGTTTATCTACGAAGTAACGTATTTTAGCCTTGGTCTCGGGCTTCATGGTTGCCTCATATTTGTCCAGGATGTTTTTAACCTTATTCAGAACGAAATTGATCTGGGTATTCAAAACTTCTTGCTGAAGAGCAAATTCTTTCATGTCTTTTTCCTCGTTGCTAGCCTGTTTTTGGGCAGCCATCTGCTCTTCCGCAATCCGGTCCTGGAGATCCAACGCTCCTTTTTTACGTTCTTTTTCCTTTTCGGGTTCACTTAACTTATTGTCGATAACGTAATCAACATTGAAAGAATATTCGGATAATAACCTCTTGTAAGCGCTGTAGCGGTCTTCTGCCTGGATAGTTCCAATGACGCGTTTACCATTTTTATCCAATGCTCCAAATTCAAAAACTGGTATTTCTGATATTGGAGCAATAACTTGTTCTTCAGGGATTTCCTCAATTGAAATTACGGAAAAGCCAAGCTCATTAAGCTCGCGGCGGGCATTTTGCTCATCGGGGGCTCCGATGGTGCCATTGAGCTGTTTATTTTCAGGATTGATTACTAGGTATTTGTATTTTGGCATAGCTTTAATTTCTTAGCATCAAGATACTACTTTCTTTGCTAAAAAGCAAAAAACGGTGGTAGTGTATTTCCTTTGCAGTGTCCCGATTTAAAGAAGATGTTATGGCAGTTATTTTTTCTTCTTTTGGAGATCTTTGCTAGCCTTGATGAATCCGTAAAATAATGGATGGGGCTGATTTGGGCGGGACAGAAATTCAGGGTGGAATTGGCAGCCGACCATAAAGGGATGATCCTTTATTTCAACGATTTCAACGAGGTTTCCGTCAGGGAAAATACCAGACGTTACAAGGCCGGCATTTTCAAGTTTTTTGCGGAAGGCATTGTTATATTCGTAGCGGTGGCGATGTCTTTCCTGGATCAGCGGCTTTTTATAGCAGGCATAAGTCTTGGTCCCTTTTACTAGTTTACATGGGTAGGCTCCAAGGCGTAGTGTTCCGCCCTTGTCTTTTTCTTTGTATTGGCCGGGGAGAAAGTGGATTACGTAGAAGTCCTGGCCCAATTTACCTTCTTCATCAAACTCTTCACTGGTATATCTTTGGTCTTTGAAAATGTGTCTGGCAAATTCGATAGTCATCATCTGCATGCCCAGGCAGAGTCCAAGGTATGGTTTTTTGCTTTCACGGCAATATTTGGCAGCCATCATTTTGCCTTCTGTCCCACGGTTACCAAAGCCTCCTGGAACAATTATTCCATCGGCTTCTTTTACTTCTTTCCACATTTCTTCATCGCGTTTTTCCAGCTTTTCAGAGTCTATCCAGGAAAGCTTAAGTTCAAGCCCCTGGTGGTAGCAGGCGATCTTCATTGATTCAATTACGCTAAGGTATGAATCATCCAAGCCAGTGTATTTGCCAACAAGCGCGATTTTAAGAGGATCACGTTTTGCCATTATTTTATTAACGAGGTTTTCCCAATCGTGCAGATTTGGTTTGAGGTTTCCAAGGTTAAGTTTCTTTCCTATTTTCTGGGCTATTTCACATTCCTGCAGGTTAAGCGGAACCTGGTAAATTGATGATACGGTTGGTGTGGGGATAACGTTTTCTTCTTCAACATCACAGAATAGTGCAATTTTTTTAATGAGTTCTTTCTTGATTGGGTAGTCGGCGCGGGCAAGTATAAAGTCGGGTTGGATACCCATGGAGCGAAGTTCCCTGACAGATGCCTGGGTCGGTTTGGTTTTTAGTTCTTTTGATCCGCCAAGGTAGGGGAGCAGAGTCAGATGAATAAACAGGGTATTTTCTGTTCCAAGATCACGGCGTAATTGCCTGATTGATTCAAGGTATGGTTGACCTTCAATATCGCCAACGGTGCCCCCAATTTCTACCATTACTACATCGGCTCCGGTTTTGGTACCGGCGTCGATGATATGTTTTTTAATAGCATTGGTGATATGGGGAATAATCTGGATTGTTCCGCCTAAAAAATTACCTTTGCGCTCCTGGGCGATGACTTCCGAATAGATTTTGCCGGTTGTAACCGATGACAGGTTGGAAAGATTTTCACTTAGGAATCTTTCGTAGTGGCCAAGGTCAAGATCGGTTTCGGTGCCATCATCCAATACAAAGACTTCGCCATGCTGAAATGGACTCATTGTTCCGGGATCCACGTTGATGTATGGGTCCAGTTTCATGGCAAACACTTTGAACCCGCAGGTTTTTAACAAAGCGCCGATGGAGGATGATGCGATACCCTTTCCCAAGGAAGAGCACACTCCACCGGTTACAAAGATATATTTGGTGTGGGACATCCTGATTTAAATAATTAAAAATTAATAATTTTTAAATTGAGAATTATTACGGATGCAGGCTGTTTTTGTTTTATGGTTTTACAGCAACCTGAGGCCGATTTTGTCCCGGACAACGGCCATTGTTTTTTCAGCTACGATTTTTGCCTTTTTGGCGCCTTCTAGAAGTACGGATTCAACATATTCCAAATCGTTTTGCAGTTCAATTCTTTTTTTGCGATATGGAGCGAAATAGTCAAGCAGCTTCTGGAGCAACATTTTTTTTGCATCTCCGTAGCCGAATCCGCCTTCCCGGTATTTTTGAGCGAGGGCTTTGGTTTCGGCCGCCGAAGCAAAATAGGAATATAATTTGTAAACGGGGCATTTGTCAGGATCTTTTGGTTCTTCCATTGGGGTGGAGTCAGTTTTGATTCCCATAACCTGTTTTTTCAGGGTCGGCTCATCGGCAAAAAATTCAATGACGTTTCCATAACTTTTACTCATCTTATGCTCTCCGTCAGTGCCTATAACATAACCGAGTTCTTCGGGGATGTATGGTTCAGGGAGTTTGAAAGTTTCCCCAAAAGTCTGATTGAATTTTATAGCGATATCCCTGGCGATCTCGACGTGTTGTTTCTGGTCTTTTCCTACTGGAACCAGGTCAACGTTATATAAAAGAATATCGGCGGCCATAAGTACCGGATAAGTAAAAAGTCCTGCACTTTGTTCTTTTGTCCCTTTTGCTACAGAATCTTTATAGGCGTGCGCGCGTTCAAGCAGACCCATTGAAGTTATGCAGTTGAAGATCCAGGCCAGTTCGCAGTGTTCATAAATATCGCTTTGGCGGAAGAACGTAGCTTTTTCGGGATTGAGCCCCAGAGCCAGATAATCCAGGGCGATTTCCATTGTTTTTTCCTGCATCTTTTGGCGGTCGCGGACGGTGGTAAGAGCGTGGAGGTCGGCAATAAAAATAAAACTTTCATGTGTGTTCTGCATGTCGATATGGTTTTTCATAGCCCCAAGGTAGTTCCCAATGTGTGGGGTGCCGCTGCTTTGTACGCCCGAGATGATTCTTTTCATAACAGTGTTTTTTTCTAAATAACTAAAAACGTGAGCATTATATCAAGGGAGCATTGTAAATTAAAATAGCTTTATTGGTATTATTGGAAGATGGTCCAATTCACGCAATTAAGGCAAGTTAATTAATTGAGATGGGGTCAACGTCGATAGCGACGTTATTTAGAGGCAGAATAGTGTTTAGTAATTGCCGGGGATTATCTCCCTGGATTAGGATGTTCCAACGGTATTTACCACGGAGTTTTCCGATCAGGGCGGGGTAAAAGGTGACGCTTGGTTGTTGTCCGGATAATTTGCTTTTGGATTCAATCAATTGGTTGTAGATAGATTCGGCTGTGTTTCGGCATTTAGTTGCGTTAGCGTTTTTTACGGTTAATTTTATAAGTTTCCCGAATGGAGGGTAGCCCATTTTTTTTCGTATATCGATTTCCTGGCGGTAGAATTTTTTAAAATCATGCCCGGCGGAACAGGTAATGGCATAATTATCAGGCATGTAGGTTTGGATGATGACTTCTCCATCCCTGCCTTCGCGTCCGGCGCGTCCGGCGACTTGTGTGAGTAGTTGGAAAGTTCTTTCACTGCTGCGGAAATCGGGAATGGTTAAGCCCATGTCGGCGAGCATGATACCTACCAGGTTTACGCGGGGAAGATGTAGGCCTTTGCCAATCATCTGGGTGCCGATTAAGATGTCGGCCTGGTGATTTTTAAAGTTGTTGTAGATGTTTTTGAAATCGTCTTTTTTTTGCACAGTATCGGAGTCGGCCCTGATAACCCGTGCAAGTGGGAAGAGCTTTTTTATCTCATCTTCAACGCGTTGGGTACCCAAACCGATATATTTGATATAGTGGGAGTGACAGTTTGGACAGTTGACCGGTATTTTGTCGATCAGGCCACAATGGTGGCAGATAAGCCTTTCGGCATCATAAATGCCGTCTTCGACAGAAAGTTTCTTATGGTAAGTCATAGCAACTTCGCATTTTTTGCATTTGATAACCATTCCACATTCCCGGCATATTACCGCGGAAGCTGCTCCGCGCCGGTTGATGAACAGAATAATCTGTTCATGGCGGCTGAGTTTTTGGTCAATTTTTTCAAGAAGCGTTTCACTGAAAATGGAGAAATTACCTTTACGGAGTTCTTCCCGAAGGTCGATTACATGGCCGGAAGGAAGGTCTGTTCCTGCATTAAACTGGATACGTCGCGGCATCTCGAGAAGCTGATAATCTTCGTTTTCTGCAGCGTAGTAGCTTTCCAGGGAGGGAGTGGCGCTGCCTATGAGGATTTTGATATTGAGGAGTTCAGCTATTTTTTTTGCGATATCAAGAGTGTTATAACGGGGAGATTGGTCCTGTTTAAATGAGGGTTCATGTTCTTCATCGATTATGATTAGCCCAAGGTTCTGGAATGGGGCAAAAAGTGCTGATCTGGATCCGACAATCACTTTTGCTTCTTTTTTGTAGATTTTAAGCCACTGTTCTTTTTTTTCTTTGGCAGTTAGTTTGCTATGGATGAGAGCAATGTGGTTCCCAAACCGTGCTTCAAAGCGGTGCATGGTTTGTGGTGTAAGTGAAATTTCCGGGACTAAAACAAGCACCTGATGTTGTTGCTTTAACTGCATTTCGGCTAGGCGCAGGTAGATTTCAGTCTTGCCTGATCCGGTGATGCCATGGAGGAGTGAAACGGTTTTGGTATTTTCCTGAAATTTGGCCAGGGCTTTTTCCTGGTCTTCGGAGAGGGTGTTGATGGGGTGATTGATGATTGGCTGGTCGTCGTCATCAGAAGGCAAGTCCGGAAGCGCTTTTTTTCTGGTAATGATGCTGGAAGGCAGGAATAGCTTTAGGCTTTTGAAAAGCGGACAAAAATAATAGGACGAGATGTGTTTGAGGATTTCAACCTGCCATGCTGAAAGATGGGGGGCGTTTTGTACTATCTGGATAATTTCACGGGTTTTAAAAGGAGGTGGAGTATTATGGAGGTCAAGGACGATACCTTTTGCTTTGTGGCTGCGTAAAGGTACTTCAACGAGTTGTCCTATTGAAAAATTTATGTCTGCTGGCAGACTATAGGTAAGGGTTTCTTTTCCCATCCCTACCTTTTGGGGTAGCAGGATTTCGGCGTAAAGAGGCGTTTTTTGACTGTTAAGTATTGACAATCTTGATTATATATGTTATACATCTCTCCTTTTAATTATCTTATGAATAACGGGCAAAATCAACAATTAGAACAGTTGAAGCTGGCGTTGCAAAGTCATGAGGAGGTAATGATGGAGATGTTTATCAAAGAAGGGCCCGATGCTTTGCGGAATTTTTTAGGTGTTATAGATGAGAGTGACTGGAAGATTATTTTTGATTATTTGGTTATGCGCAGAAATGTGCTGGAAAAGTGTGCTCTTAATTATTTGCCCTTTTTTAAGGAAATCGTGGAAAAATATGGCCCCAAAGTCTTAAAATTGATGTTTAAGATTGATGATCCTGGATACTCGGAATCTTATGAACGTTTGCTGGATCTGGTGGCTGTTTCCCATGGAGCCATTTACAATTACGTAAGAAATAATTGTCAGGTTCTGGCCTCAAAAATCCTGAATGGTGATGCCAAGTCGCTTAGAGATGAATTGGGGTTGGGTAAACGGAAGTATGATGGTTTATGGGCAGAAATATTGGATATACTGATGAATTCCTGTTGCCATAGAGTTGATGAGGAAAGGCAGCTGGAGGAGGGGATTAGACGGTTTTCACTTTTGATGACAGCAGTAAGAGAGCAGCGGTCCTTGAGATCTTTCAATAAAATGTGGGAATACGCCTAGGTTAATCGTTATTTCCTTTTAGTGTTATTTGGAAGTAGTGGTCTATCTTGGAACCATCATTATTGATGATTTCAACATGGTAGGCTACATTCCTTTCCGGGAGGTATTTGTAATGGCACAGGTCAATTACGCCGGTCTCTTTCCCAAGCCTTTCCTGGTTGAAGTGATTGTCGCTGTCTTCACGTTCGCTGGCTGTAATTGCTTTGTATTCAAAATCCGTAAGATCTTTCCAGGAGGTCGACTGTTTCTGGTAAATTTTTTTTAGCTGTTGCCAGTAATCTTCGATGGAGTCCGAGTTTATGTATTCTCCCGACATGATGAAACTGGGTTAAATGATGCGAATGGTGCGCCAGGAGGGATTCGAACCCCCGACACCCGGTTCCGAAGACCGGTGCTCTATCCCCTGAGCTACTGGCGCTTGTTCACGTAAGCAAGTATACCCTTAATAGGTTTGGATTTGAATATCTGCTTATTAAAAAAAGCCGCAATTTAATTTGCGGCTTTTTTATCTTTAGAATCCTTTTGATGCTGTGCGTTTTTATTATTTCTTCTGTTTTCTGGCGTAGTTATGCCAGTCCACGAGAAGTGGGGTAGCTACGAAGATTGATGAGTAAGTACCGCAGATAACACCAACCATAAGTGAAAGGTTGAAGAACTTGATGCTTTCGCTGCCAAAGACGACAAGGGCAAGAAGCGTGAAGAATACGGAAAGAGATGTGTTAATTGAGCGGGCAACAGTTTCGTTTACAGCCTGGTTAGCAACATCTTCAAAGCTTTCATCGCGTTTCTGGAATCTGAGTTTTTCACGGATTCTGTCGAAGACGACGATGGTGTCATGCACGGAGAAGCCCAAAATAGTCAGCATGGCTGTGATGAAAAGAGCGTCGATTTCTACCCCAAAGATGGCCCCAAGATAAATATAAACTCCGAGCATTACAATGAGGTCATGGATCAAGGCAATGACAGCTGTAGTCCCAAAGCGCCATTTACCGATGAATTTAGGTACTTTTCGGAAGGCAAAAGCGATATAGCAGATGATCATGATACTGGCTACGATAACTGCCATGATAGCTTTATACTGCATGCTTGTCCCAACAGTTGGTCCCACGGTGGAGAATTTGTTTTCTTCAAAGTCCTTACCGAATTTATTTTTGAGTTCGGCGATTAGAAGATCATGGGCGTCGGTTGAAATGTGTTTGCTCTTTACAGTTACACCTTCATTGGTTGGTATGATTTTTACATCACTGAAATCAATCTTTTCTGAAGCGCTGCTGAGTTCGGTGGTACTACCGTCTTTTGATTGCTGTGTAGGATTGGCGGCTTTATTAGCAGGGGCGGCAATTTTAGCGTTAACAGTTTTGGCGCTTTCAACGAGTGCCGTCTTAAGGGAATCTGCTGTTATTGATTTTGGCAATTTGAATTCCATTTGGGTTCCTCCAGTGAAATCCATGCCCATTTTTATTCCTACAAACGGGATGCCGATTAAGGACAGACCTACCATTATCAAGGATATGACGTAGACAATTTTGCGGTTTTGGACGATAGGCAGGAGTTTCTTTTCTTTTTTCTTTGGGTTGCCAAAGAGCCAAAGGTTTTGGGCAAGTCGGGTGGAAGCCAGAGCTGTAATAAAGGTTTTACTTACAGTAATAGCGGTAAACATTGAGACCAGAATACCTGCGGCCAGGTTGAAGGCAAAACCCTGGATGATTGAGGAGCCGAAATAGAAAAGAATTCCACAAGTTATAAGGGATGAGAAATTTGAATCACGGATACTGTTCCAGGCTCTGTCGAAACCTACTTCGATAGCAGATCCCAGGCTTCTTCCATCACGTAATTCTTCTTTAACTCTTTCAAAGATAAGGATATTTGCATCAACAGCCATCCCAATAGAAAGGACGACACCGGCGATACCGGCGAGTGTCATGACTACGGATGTTGATAACAGGAAGGTTACGAAAAACAGAATGAAACAGGCAAGAAGTAGGGATATGGCTTTTTCAGCAGTGCCTTCCTTGTTTTTCAGTATGGCCGAGAGCAGGAAGATAAAGATGATGATTGATATGCCGAGGGCGACAGGAAGTGGCAGTGCAATCTTAATCAGGAAGATGAGAATGCAGGCGTAGATGCTGAGTGCGGCGGTTGCCAGTAAACCAGGGAGGCGATAATAGCCGATCATAAAAATGGCTACCAGCAGGAAGCCGATTAAGCCTGCCCAGACGCTCTTGTTAAGGGCATCCTGACCAAGGGTAGCTCCGATAGAATATTGTCCAACCAGAATAATTGGAGCTGGGATGGCGCCGGTATTAAGGTCTCTTGCCAGGCTGTTGGCCTCTTCAATGGTGAATCTTCCTGTAATCTGGGCTCTTCCTCCTGAGATTCTTTCATTTACGTTTGGTGCAGAAATTCTTTGTCCTCCTACGAAAATGGCAATTGGTTTACCAATGTTTCTTCCGGTAATGGTGTCGAATAATTTGGCTCCTTCGTCATTGAACTGGATGGAGACATAAGGATTGTAAGCCTGGTTGAATTCAACGTCGGCGTGGACAAAATGTTGGCCATTCAAGCCCGTTTCCTGCCATGAATCCGGCATGGCGTTAAAGAAAATGTCAGCGTATTTGATTTGAGGTTCCACTTTCTTTTCGGTTTTTGCTTCGGTGATGGAATCAGCTTTGATAATGTGGAAGCCGAAGATGGATTTGACGACAGGAGAGATCTGTCCGCCTTTGGTTAGGGCAAATCCAGCATCTTCGAACTCTTTAACATAGGTGCCTTTTCCTGAAACGATTGGCTCATCAAGAGCGCCGCCTTTATCTTTTGACCCGGTATCGTCGGAGTATTGTTTGGCGAGGTCTTCGAACTTAGTACCCGCGTTTAATTTTGCGACTATGTCGTCAGCAAGTTTTTGTGCGTCTGCTTCGGATCGGCTGATGGATGCATCTGCTTTTGTAGCCCCCTTGTAGGAGATAAGGATATGGCTGACTTTGACCGAGCGGGGAGTGTTGATTTCTCTTTCCTGGTCACGTTTTTCCAGAAGCTTGACGATGTGATAGCCTTTAAGTTCAACAAGATTTCCGGTATCGTCGATGGTCATGTTTCCGGAATTTTCAATTAGTCTGTTAATGAACTCTCCAGGTTGAGCCTTAAAAAGTTCATCAGCAAGATTTGAAGGAACTTCGTCTTTATATTGAAAATCTTTTGATTCGTTGTAACTGATTTTGTCTGGAGCTGACTGGGATTCTTCGTTTCCAAGTAACTTGAAGTCTCCTCCAGCCTTGATCTTGTTTAAAAGGTTGATGGCCTGGTCTTTGATTTTTTGGGCTTCATTAGGATCTGCAGGGCCAGTTCTTTGTTCCTTGAATTCGAGCTGGATGGTTTTTCCGACAATAGCTTTGGCTTCTTCAAGATCTTTAACGCCAGCCAGTTCGACAATGAGGTGTTTTTCATCACCTACATCGGAAGTGTAAATGTTTGGTTCAGATACGCCGAGACTGTTAACACGTTTGTTGATAACGTTTAAAATACCGTCAACAATGGATTTTTGGTCTTTGGCAGGAACTGTCCTGAGGTCGATTTTATAATCGAGTTGTGATCCACCCTGAAGATCCAGACCAAGATTGATCTTATTGTTTAATATGAAATCCGGGGTATATGGAAAAAGTTTTTTTTGTTCATCCGTTGGAAGGTTTATAAAACCC
The DNA here is from genome assembly GCA_017994125.1 of Candidatus Altimarinota bacterium. GTDB lineage: Bacteria > Patescibacteriota > Gracilibacteria > UBA1369 > UBA1369 > JAGOLJ01. Next base: position 2,985 of record JAGOLJ010000015.1, on the reverse strand, counting down.
AGTACAAGTGCAGCCAGGATGATGATGGCTACATATGCTGCATTTCTGTTTTTCATGACCAGTTAGAAAGGTTAGGAAATAAAATTATAAAAATAATTATTTAAAACAGACCAAGCCGGATTTCCGGCACGGGTAATAGTATAGGTTAGACGTGAAATTTCTTCAATTAATAATTATTAACCAGGGGGTATGAGTAAAATATTTGAACAACAACAGTGGTTGAGTAATTATTTTGTTATAACAGTTTGCTGTATTGCTTCATTGTTTTTAGCTTTTCTACGACTTTTTTTACGTCTTGGCTTTTATCTTTTTTGCAGATTAGTAAAGCGTCTTCAGTATCAATGATGGCAAGGTCTTTTATGCCAATTGTTGCTATAAGTTTTTTGTCTGTTCCGTAAACCAGGCACCCTTTAGTGTCAAAACCGAGATGTTCTCCTTTGGTTAGGTTGCTTTCTTCGTCCTGCGCCAGTTCGCTGAAGATTGATTCCCAGGTGCCAACGTCGCTCCATTCCAGTTCGGCGGGGATAATACGTACTTCGTTGGCGTTGACCTTTTCCATAATGCCGTAGTCGATCGATATTTTATCGCATAGTGGGTAATACTTGTTGAAAGCCCAGCTTTCTTTGCTGGTGCCGATATGTTTCTGGATAGCCAAAAGCTGTTTGTGCGTATTGGGTAGATGTTTTTTGAACTTATCCAGAATAGTGTCGATCCTCCAAACGTATAAGCCTGTGTTCCAGAGGTATTTGTAGGATTGTAGGAACTTTTTGGCAGTGTTGAGGTCCGGCTTTTCAGTAAATTTTTCGAAGGCAAAAACTTCTATGCCGTTGATTTCACTCAATTTCTTGCCTATTTTTACATATCCAAGATTAACGTTGGGATATTTGGCCTTTACTTCAATAATGTTAAGGGTGTTCGCGTCTCTTGTAAGTTTTTCGGCTGCTTTTAGTTTCTGGACAAGCTCTATTCTGTTTTTTATCAGATGATCGGCATAGATAATGCACATCACTTCGTTTGGATGTTTTTTGCCAATGTAGGCGGCGGCAAGTCCAATGCATGGGGCTGTATCCCTTAAATCCGGTTCAATAATGATATTTTTGGGAGGGAGAAGTTTGCCAACCTGAGCTTTTACCTGCGGCAAATACTTTTTGTTGGTTGATATGTAAATGTCTGAGGGCTTAAGGAAATCCAGCCGGGCAATAGTTTCCTGAAGCATAGTCTTATTGCTGATCAGTTTCTGGAACTGTTTTGGTTTATCCTTTCGGCTCATTGGCCAGAGTCTTGTGCCGGTACCTCCGGCGAGTATGACTGCCTTCATGAGGAGATTAGTTAGGGATTAATTATTTGTTTGCAAGCAGAGTCTTTCCGGTCATTTCTTTTGGTTTTCTGATATTGAGTATTTCAAGGATAGTTGGGGCGATATCCTGTAGACTTCCCCCTTTGCGGAGTTTTTGTTTTTTCAGGTTCTCATCAATGACTAGGAAGATTACCGGATTAATAGTGTGAGATGGACAGGGGTCGCCGTTTTTTTCGTATATTTTATATTCGGCGTTTCCGTGGTCTGCGGTGATGATAAGTGTATAGCCTTTATCTAAGCATTTTTTTGTAATTTTGCCTATACATTCATCAAGGACTTCGCATGCTTTTATGGTAGCCTTGAGGTCGGCGGAGTGACCAACCAGATCAGGATTGGCAAAATTCTGTATAATCAGATTATAGTTTTTTTTGTCGATTTCCTTAAGAATGGAGGAGGTTATTTCCAGGGCGCTCATTTCCGGCTTTTGGGCATAAGAAGGGACTTTGGGGGAATTGATCAGCATCCGTTTTTCGTGGGGAAAGGCTTTTTCAATCTGGCTGTTGAAAAAGAAGGTGACATGTGCGTATTTTTCGGTTTCGGCTATGCGCAGTTGGGTGAGTCCGGCTTTTTCAATGACTTCGCCCAGGTTGTTTTTTACTTTAGCTGGAGGGAAAACTACAGGGGCTTTTTTTGAGTAGTCGCCGAAGCAGACAAAAAATGGATGAACGCTTTTTGCAGGTTTAAATCCAATTTTATTTTCACCAGTGAAAGCATAGGTGATCTGTTTGGTGCGGTCTGTGCGATAGTTCCAAAAGATGACAGCATCTTTGGGTGTTATGATGCCTTTTGGTTCCAGGATGATCGGGTCAATGTAATAGTCGGTTGGAGCTCCACGCTGGTAGGCGTTTTTGACTGCCTTAAGGGCATCTTTTTCAAGAGTTCCTTTTCCCAGGGTGTACAGGTCATAGGCTTTTTGGGTGCGATCCCAGTTATTGTCGCGGTCCATGGCGTAATAGCGTCCGATGATTGAGGCTATTTGAGCGCGTGGTTGTCCTTTGCGGTTGAATCCCTGTTTTTTTAGGTAATTATTAATCTGCTTAAGGTATTTATCGGCAGACTTTTCCGGCACATCGCGTCCGTCGGTAATTGCGTGGATGTAAACGTTTTTGACTTTCTGTCTTTTTGCCAATTCAAGTAAGGCGAATAAGTGTCCGATATGGGAGTGGATCCCCTGGTCGGAAATCATGCCCAGCAGGTGGAGGGAAGATTTATTTTTTTTGACTTTGGTAATAGCCTGTAGAAAAGGTTTTTTGGTAAAAAATGTTTTATTTTTAATACTGCGGTTGATTTCTTCCAGAGTCTGGAAGACAACGCGTCCGGCGCCTATAGTGAAGTGTCCGACTTCAGATCCGCCCTGCGTGCCTGCCGGTAAGCCTACGGCTTCTCCGGAAGCTTTTAGAAGGGTAAGAGGGTATTTTTTCTTTAAGCTGTTAAGATGGGGCATCTTTGCCAATTTGATGGCATTACCTTTGTATGCTTTGCCTTCGCCAAATCCATCCAGAATCATTAAATAGACTTTGTTTTTGTTCATTGCTGAAGGTTAGAGATTAAGAAGTCCCAGGTATGATTGTATGAAGAAATCACCAAAAAAGATGGCAAAAAATGTTCCCAGTACCAGAAAGGGGGCA
>JAGOLJ010000014.1 GCA_017994125.1 Candidatus Altimarinota bacterium | reverse complement strand
CCCCTCAAAATCCTGAAACCATCAAAGTCATTGATCAGCTTAAATCTGTTGAATATGCCATCAACGTTAATCTTGCCACCGATGATGGCCTGGTGGAAGCAATGCGCCTTTATGAATCTGAACAGTACAAAGTCAAAAAAGAGATCAGCACCACTTTATCTGAAGAAAAAATCCGCGCCTATGAACAGGAAATAAAACAGCTTAAGGATCTTAAAGAAAAAATCAAAACTATCACCTCCGAAGAAGCCGTCTACCTCATCAACATAGGTGCGTTAAAAACCGGCGCCTCTGATATCCATTATGAGCCCGAAGAAAAAGAGGTTCGCCTCCGTTTCCGTATAGACGGCCTTTTACATGATATTTTCAGTGTTGATAAAGGCATTTTTGTAAATCTGGCTAATCAGGTTAAATACCAGTGTAAAATGAAACTGAACATCAATAATGAGCCCCAGGACGGCCGTTACAGCTTCACTGTAAATGAAAGAAAAGTTGATGTCCGTGTTTCAGTACTCCCCACCGAATACGGCGAAACGTTTGTCTGCAGACTTCTGGACAGCGGTCGTCACATCGCTGAATTCAAGGATCTCGGTTTTTGGGGGCAAAACTTAACCCGCATGGAAAGCCTTTTAAAGCTTAAACATGGCATGATTCTGATTACTGGGCCTACCGGATCAGGAAAAACAACCACGCTTTATACCATGCTCGAAAAATTCAACCGGCCCGAACTAAAAATCATCACCCTCGAAGACCCCATTGAATATCATCTTAAAGGGATCTCTCAAAGCCAGATCAATGAAAAAAGGGGATACGACTTCGCCAATGGCCTCCGCGCCATCCTCCGCCAGGATCCCGACATCGTTATGATTGGTGAAATCCGTGATCTTGAAACTGCCGAAACCTCCGCCCAGTCAGCCCTTACCGGCCATGTCCTTTTAAGTACATTACACACCAATAGCGCCATCGAAAGCATCCCGCGCCTTATCAATATCGGCCTTCCTCCATTCATGGTAGCCCCGGCCCTGGATACCGTTATTGCCCAGCGTCTTGTTCGCAAATTCTGTCCCGCCTGCCAGACCATGAAACCGGTTGATAAGTCGGAAATAGAAGAAATGCAACGCACTCTCGACTTCATCAAAAAAACCCAGCCGGCCCTTGAACTAAACATCCCCGCCGAACTGCCTTTCGCTCCTGGTTGCGAAGTCTGCAGCCATACCGGTTATAAAGGCCGCATTAATATCATCGAGATTCTGGAAGTCGATCCTGAAATTCGTGATCTCATCTTAAATAAATCCAGCTCCATTAAAATTGTCGAAGCTGCCCGCCGCAAAGGCATGCTCACCATGTACGAAGATGGTGTCGTTAAAGTAATCCAGGGCATCACCAGCCTCCAGGAAGTGCACCGTGTAACCGCGCTCCAGGCCTAGTACACACGGACCTTTTAATTGTTTTTATTCGATTCTCCATCCGCTAGCGCCTTTTTTGATCAATCCGGACATTTCCATTCTGGTTAACTCTGCATTCAATTCATTAACCGGCATTTTAATAACAGCCGCTATCTCATCCGTTGATGCTGTGCCTCGCCCAAGTATCTGCCTCACCGCTACCTGCCGGCTATCCAGATTTTCCACTATTTTATCGCCATCATCTTCCTGTCCGCCCATCTTTAAATCCTCAAGCAGGCCTTTTATTGAAAGTATCGCATATCCTTCACCTTTTTCTATCAAATTATGGCATCCTTCCGAATGTATTTTACCAATTTCTCCAACCACGGCGTAAACTTCGCGGCCAAATTCCAAAGCCCATTTTGCAGTAGAAAGCGCCCCCGATTTTTCCGGCGCCTCCACCACAATCGTTGCCCTGCTCATTCCCGCAATAATCCGGTTTCGCTCAAGATAACGGTTTTTGAATGATACCGTCGCATCAAAGCCACTGTATTCCATCAGGGCTTTGCAGAAGTCAGGATATTCCGAAACCAAAGTTCCGCCGGTCTCCAGTATTTTCATTGCCAGACCGTAATTGGAAACAGGTGTTATCCTCTCTACGCCGGTTGCTAACACTGCCACCGTTGGCCGCCCGGCTTTCACTGCCGCCCAGTGGCTTGCCGCATCTACGCCAAGCGCCAGTCCACTCACAATCACACCATGGCGCGCTATTTTTCCCCCAATCTGGATAGCCACTTTTTCGCCGTATTCAGAGATCTTCCTCGTTCCCACCATTGCTATAAAATCCACCCCGCTTTCAGAAATAAATTTTAAAGCAGCCCCTTTTCTGTACAGGCAAAATGGCGCTGACGGCGTTTCTTTAAGCAAAGCCGGATATTCATCATGATCCTTTCCCAACAGAAAAATATCTTTTTCATAAAGCGTTTCCAGCTCTTCGTTAACGTTAATATGGTCTTTAATTTCTGTGATTCTTTCAGCCATCTCTTTTGTTAACCCGGCTTTTACAAAGTCAACGGCTTCCCCTTTTTCCCAGGCTGTCTGCCAGTTTTTAAAGTATCGCCATATCCGGTTAAGCACAGTAAAACCGCCCCCGCTGGCCAGATTAAAACCGTGTATAAATTTCTCTTTCTTATCCATTTTAATATAAAAGATCGCGTCCTACGTTAATTCATGCGCCTTAAAAATAGATAAAATACTTCTAAAAAACGCCAGTACATAAGTCGCAGCCAAAACTAGAATTTGGATTCCAGACGCTAGATTCTGGAGCCTAGTCTCTCGCTTCATATCCGCCAGACTCTTTGTCACTCACCACGTGACCGGTTTCCAGAGTGATTACACGTCTTTTGATGGCGTCAACCAGCGGTTTATTATGTGTAGTCAAAATTACCGTTGTACCATCAGCATTAATTTTTAAAAGCAAATCCACAATATCTTTAGCCGTTTTTGGATCAAGATTACCAGTAGGTTCATCAGCCACAATCAGACTTGGATTATGCACCAGCGCCCGTGCAATTGCCGTACGCTGTTTTTCACCTCCGGAAAGCTGATGCGGCATCTGCTTTGCCTGGCTTGCCAAACCAACCACCTTCAATACTTCTGGAACCCTCTTTTTAATGTCGTCATTTTCATATCCGCAAACTTCCAGTGCAAAAGCCACGTTTTCATAAACACTTTTATTTGCCAGCAGCTTGTAATCCTGGAAAACCACACCCACTTTTCGCCTGAAATACTGCAAAGATTTATCAGTCATTTTATTCACCACATACCCGTCAACGCTGATCCTTCCCTGCTGTATCTTTTCGGCCCCGATAAGGGCATAAATCAGTGTCGATTTCCCGGCTCCGGAAGGCCCGACAACCGAAACAAATTCCCCTTCGTTAATTGAAAGGTTAATCTTGTCCAGCACCGTCGTCTTCCCATAGCGCTTCGTTACATCTTCAAAAGTAATCATTTTTAATTCAAAAATTGCGCCAACACTATAAATCACATCACGGTTAAACTCAATCCCGCAATTGTCTTACCGGTGATACTTCTCATGAACCTCCTTAAGGCGCTTGTTTGTAATATGCGTATAGATTTGAGTAGTCGTAATCGATGCATGTCCCAGCATTTCCTGAACAGAGCGTATGTCCGCGCCGTTAATTAAAAGCTCAGTAGCAAAGGAATGGCGCAATACGTGAGGCGTAACTTTTTTAATAATCCCTGCATGCCTGGCATATCCCCTCACCAGGTATTCTATCATCACTGTACTCAGCCGCCGCTTCTCTCCAGTAGTAATGTCTTCTCCCTTTTTACCATGTCTGTAATTTAAAAATAGCGGATCAAAATTGTCATCCCTTGCCTTTAAATATTCTGCAATCACCTCCGCGGCACGATCAGACAGAAAAACAATTCTTGTTTTTCTGCCTTTTCCTCTCACCATAAATTCACGCCTGTCCAAATCAACCTGGTTCCTGTTTAAACGGGCCAATTCGCTCACACGTAGTCCCGTGGAATAAAGCGTTTCCATAATCGCCCTGTCCCTAAGCATTCGCAGCCGGCCATTACTCCCGCGCCCGCCATAAAGCGTAACCGCTTCAAACAGCCTCTCCAGCTCATCCCGGTTCAGGTATTCCACCGTCCTTTCCGGGATCTTGCTCAGATCAATCTTCTCCGGCGAAAGCGTTTCCATATCGGTCCTGATGCAATATTTCAAAAAAGCCCGCAGTGCAATAATGTGATAATTTTGCGTTTTTATTGTTAAAAGCTGTCCGCCGTTCTCATCCTCAAGCCGATTCAGATAAAGCCGGAAACTTTGCACATCCGCCGCCGTAACGCTTTCAACCTCTTTTTTTTCACCATACCATTTTACAAAACGGCCCAGATAATGGTTGTAGTTTTCGATCGTCTTTTTCGATTGGTTCCTGGTTATTTCTGCATGTTCCAGAAATTCAATTATTGCCTTGGAAAGTTCCATAATTGTGCAAAATAAGTGCACCCGGATAATAACTTAGTAAAAGCTTTTTGTGTATCGCTTAATCCCTTTGCTTATTGCCCATATATCCCCAAAGTGGTATAATAAAAAGATTGAAAAGGTGCAATCAACATTCCATATGGACATCAAAAACAAAATACAAACCCTCCTCAATAATAAAAATTTCTATCTGGGCATTAGTGCCGCAGTAACTGTCGTAGCGGTTATAATTATGGCCATTTACTTTGGCAGTGGTGCATTGTTTAAAGGTTACACGCCATTAGTCACCTATAAGTGCGCTGCCAATCCCAATAGCGTTTCAGCCGGCCAACAGAATCAAGTAACATGGTCAGCCTACAATATTTTACCTTTGCCCGGTGGCACAAAAGTAGGGTCTATTTTTGAGAACCTTGGTACCACCAGCGTCAGTACCAACGATTTTAAAGATTATTATGCCATATATCCCGCCAATACTCCAGCGGGTACCATAACCGCGACTGCCCACATTAACTCAACAACATCTGTTACCTGTCAGCTTAAAATAAATCCCGTGCAATATCCGGAATGCACACCCGGTCAAACCACACAGCAAACCTGTCCCAACGGCACAGATAAAAAAACAAGTACTTGCGGCAGTGAAGGCTATTGGGGCGCATGGAGTCCTCAAACCTGCCCGACTAGCTGGCCGGAATGCACACCTGGTCAAACCACGCAGCAAACCTGTTCCAACGGCACCACAAAGCAAACAAGTACTTGCGATAGTGAAGGATATTGGGGAGCATGGAATCCTCAAACCTGCCAAATCATCATTCCTAAACTTCCAATAATTCAAAACGAATGCACACCCGGCCAAACTACCCAACAAACCTGTTCCAACGGCACCACAAAGCAAACAAGTACTTGCGATAGTGAAGGATATTGGGGAGCGTGGAACCCTCAGAACTGCCCAACCGGTGGCACCGAATGCACCGCCGGAGCAACCACTAAAATAACCTGTCCCAACGGCACAGATAAACTTACCAGCACCTGCGATAATGGCTATTGGGGGCCATGGGTACCCCAAAATTGTCCTTCCTCTGGTGGAACGGAATGCACTCCAAATACCAAGCAAACCAGACTCTGCCCCAACGGCACTAATACTCAAACCAGCACCTGCAGTTCCAGTGGAACCTGGGGGTCATGGTCGCCTGATTGTCCAACCACAACAACCGCTACAGGTACTACGTCCACTTTCAATAATCTTCAACTCAGCGAATCTCTTTTACCAGAGAAAGAAATGGTCACCTGCAACATCTCTCCCGAAACCATCGCCCCCAAATACAATGAAAGAATCACCGCCCGTTGTACCCTCATGAGCCCTTCCGCCCAGGTAAAAACCCCTATGCTTACAGCTAAAATCATTAAAGGGAGCTTTGATCCTGTCAAAGGCATTGGCAGCAAAGAGGAAATCGTTAAAAGTTATTTTGACGACCAGTTAACAGCACAGGGTGGAATTTCCATAACCTGGGATGGCAAAAAATACGGACAACCTGTAGCTGACGGTGATTATACTTTCATCATCGCGGCCAGATTAAATAAGCAATATAACTACAATTATTTCCTCAAAAATTTTAAAGTCACCTCCGAACAACCCAAAGCTGCAGTACAAACCGAAACTACAACTACCACCACAACCACTGAGCAACCTCAAACCGAAACAAAAACTGAACAGCCCACCCAAACGGTCCAACCAGAAGTGGCGCAGCCAGAACCCCGCGAAGCCAGCAAATGCCCAGGTGTTTATTACTGCACCGACATCAAGGGGCACTGGGCCGAACAGTATTTTAGAGATGCCCAGGACAAATGTATTATTACCGGTTACGCTGATGGAACCTGCCAGCCGGATAAATTCATTACCCGTTTCCAGGCCGTAAAAATTCTGGTTTCCCTGGTCAGCCACCCTTGGAGCTGCTATGACGCCGATTGCGGTACTCCATTCATTGATCTCGTCATACCAATGGGATCATGGGTTCGCCCCGCTTATGAAGCCGGCATCTCCCGCGGATTTGGCCAGTATTTCCTGCCAAATCGTTCCCTTACCAGAGCAGAAGCTTTCGCCATGATCGTCCGTGCGTTTACCCAAAAACTAAAACCATATTCAGGATGTTATAGCCCAAATTGCGGGGCCGGACATCCCAATAATCTTTTTATAGATATAACCGATTCCTGGTCCGGCAAATATATCCGCGCCCTTTGGGATGCGGGGCTGGTCAAAGGGAAAGAACCAAATATAGTCGATCCGTACGGTTATATCACCCGCGCCGAATTTCTTAAGACAGCAATTTCGGCTGCAGCATTGTAAAAATATCCAATCAAAAACACTCCATTTACTGCCTTTTTTGGCAAGTAATATTTAGATTGTTTTTGCGTTTTAATCTATAGAAGGTTATATTTTACACACTGTATATTTTTTATATCCTAACCAAATATATATGAAAAAAAGGTTTCTGGTAGGGATGGCAATGATGTTTTTTGCCCTCTCGACAATGGTGGCTAACGCACTGATTATCATTCCAATACAGTTGACCACCATTACCAAGGTCAATATTAATCCAGCTCCTTTTTACACGCAGATTCCTGGAGCTTTAATCCAGCCAATCCAGACAATCAACTACACGCTTTCCTGGAAAGATTCCACAACCATTGATGGCGTCACCGAACAGATTATTGATGCCACCGACGCAGTGGTTTATGAATTTGGCGTGGTTGGTGCGGATATGAAGGGTGGATCCCCGACTGATTACACTTTGACCTGGAACGGCAAATACAATGTTGGAGCAAAAAGCGGCCAGTATGTCACAGATGGCATGTACCGTTTCAAGGTTGTAACGGCAGATGGAGCCAACTACACCAGTGATCCTTATGGCGTATACAAAACAGTAGCTTCTTCAATCGCTTCTAACGGGAACCCTCCTTCCACCTATTATTCAGCAGGGGGAACGACTTTTGATGTGAATTACAAACTTACTAAAAACTCATCTGCGACAGTAAATTTAAAACTGACCATCCACGGCCCTGCCAACAACCCTTCAGATCGGGTTATTACTGATTCAAAAAATGCAGATGGTAATTACGCCATTTCCTGGGATGGAAAAATCAATAACCAGACAGCTGCCAGCGGAGACTACACCTGGAAACTTGAATGTGCAGGTATTGTCAAAGACGCCCAGGATTATACAGTTGATTGCAGCAACAGCTTGAACGGAGTTATGTATGTGAATAATGCCACCCAGGCTCAACCAACACTCACCAACCTGAATGTTTCGGATGATCCCTATAATCCAAACAACGGCAACCTTTCACTTTCCTATACACTTAATAATTCCTACGGTTTTACCACAATCCAGGCCGCCGTTTATAACGTCAACAACTACAATACTCCTGTAAAATCATGGACACTGTCCAACCAGAGCAGCGGAGGAAACAGCTTTTTGTGGGATGGTGATGACAGCAATGGGAACATGGTAAGCAGCGGCTCATACTCCTTTAAGGTTTGGGGACAGGATGGTAATTATTCAATTATCCCTCAGCAGACAAGCTTTACGGTAAATACAAGCGTTGTGGATGGTGGAGGCTGTGCCAACTTTACCGATGTTGCCAAAAACAGCACAGATTGTGATGCGGTAACTTACGTTAAAAGCATTGGCGCCATGACCGGTAACCCCAATGGTACTTTTGATCCATACGGCAATCTCCAAAGGGACCAGATCGCTAAAATCTCCCTGGAAACCTTCAACCTGTTCGTTTCCAACTATAATTATTGTTCAGGAGGAAATCCGTTCCCGGATGTTACTTCCAGCGCCTGGTCCTATCAGTATATTTGCCGCGGCAAACAGCTGGATATGATTACAGGATATAAATCAGGGGCCGACGCCGGTTATTACAGGCCGTCCCGCAGTGTCAACCGCGCTGAATTCCTCGCCCTGATTTTAAGAAACCTCAATGACAGCATGCCAAGCATCTACAGCACCTCCTACAATGATATTAATGAAGGCCAGTGGTTCTCCGGCTATGCCAAGTATTCCTATGATCATTCCCTGTTTGAAGGGCAAAACCTTTATCCAACAAGCATGGTAATGAGAATCGAAGTAGCCCGCGTTCTCTACACATTACACCAGCAGGGGAAAATTTAATCACCAGGATAACTGATTAATCATACCAATAAAAAGCCCTCGACTCGGGGGCTTTTTTGATTCCGTAATCACCTTTATCTAAAGCTTTTTCATTGTCTTGATTAATCGGAATATGTTAAGAAATAAAGGGATTTAAAATGTAATTTCACGTCATGATCTGTCCAAAATGCAGGCATAATGAAACAAGCGTAATCGATTCACGTGATACCCACGAGCAAAAGGAAATCCGCCGCCGCCGCAAGTGTGAAAAATGCGGTTACCGTTTTACAACCTTTGAAAGAATTGAAGCCACCAACTTCATCGTCATCAAAAGGGACGGTTCCCGCGAAAGTTATGATCGCCAGAAGCTGGAAGGGGGCATTTGGAAAGCCTGTGAAAAACGTTTAGTTACCCAGGAACAGGTCAATAAAATGCTCAATGAATTGGAAGAAGATTGGGCATCCAATCACGGCCGTGAAATTTCTTCACGCATCATCGGTGAAGGCGTAATGGAAAGGTTACGAAAAGTGGATGAAGTGGCCTATATCCGTTTTGCCTCAGTCTACAGGCATTTCAGAGATCTTGAAACTTTCAGAAAAGAGCTCCAGAAACTTTTTGAATAGTCAATTATCCGGCCTCAACAAAGTAAAATTACTTATTAATAAGTTTTGACCAAATTGCAAAATGTGGTATAATTTACTGAATCAATAAAAACAAAACAGATGAAAAATAAAACTATCCTTTCCATCTTAATCCTTATAATTGCATTCAGCTTTGCTCCTGATGCGGTCTTGGCTAAAAAGGTAAAACGCATTGTGAGTCCCCAAATATTAGCTCAAACAACATTAGAAAACACCCGGGGCGGGGCAATAGGCGCTACCAATACTTCTGCCAATTCTGGACCGGTAAACTGCAATGTCGATTTGCCGGAAAAGCAAAACTATTCAGCCAAATTCATTGCTGTAAGAAAGAAAGCCTTTGTCGCCAAAGGTGAGATTTTTAAAACCGAAGTTTACATTCAGAATACAGGCAATATGCCTTGGTTTTCTACAGATAGCGGCTGCAAAATGCCTGCAGTTAACCTTGGAACAGAAAGAATCCGCGACCGTGCCAGCATTTTTTATTTTAACGACCCGTCAATCACCAGCAACTGGTTGGGAAACAATCGAATCAAAATGGAAACAAAACGGGTCGATCCCCAAAATATCGCCACCTTCTCATTTTGGAGTAAAGCTCCTCAGGAGGATGGGTATTATCGCGAATTCTTCGAGCCTTTAGCGGAAGGCGTTACCTGGATTAATGGAGGTATTTTCCACACAGACACCAAGGTTGGCGAACCGGCAGTCGATCCGGCCCAAAAGGAATGGTGGACTTACATCGAAGAAAGCACAGACTTAAGCAAGCTCGATCTCACTCAGGAAAAATCCATCGAAGTTGATCTTTCTTCCCAAACTATGTGGTTAAAAATAGGTGATCATGTCGTTAGGCAATTCCGCGTTTCAACAGGCAAAAGCCGCACACCTACACCCGTAGGAACAACCAAAATCATTGAAAAAAAAGAAGTCCGCGTAGCCGGAAAAGCGCCTCATTACATCATGCCCAAATGGATGATGTACCGCAAAGGCGGCTACGGAATCCATGCCCTCCCCAGCCTTGCCAACGATCGCGGAGTCTACTGGCGTGAAGCATTAAGCCATATTGGCATCCCTGTCAGCCACGGTTGCATTCGTCTGTTACCAAAAGACGCCGAATATGCCTACAGCTTTGCCGAAGTAGGGACAACCGTCACCGTGCATCGTTAATAGCTTTATCTATTTGACGGATCCAGATTTCTCAACATGCTTTGCCAGCGGGCTACCGTTATATCCCCTCTGATCATTTCCTGGACCAGACCTTCTACATGCCGATCCAAAATAGCCAGGAAGACCTTTTTACCAAGGGTTTTAATTATTGTTACAGCCACTTCTTTCCAAAGTACGTCATGGGCAACTTTCTTTTCGTAATCAGAAAACAGATCCGACCTAAACAGCGCTTCATTTTCCTTATCGATATATCCGGCCAAACGTTTTGCGGCTTCTTCGATCGTCATTTCCGGCTCGTAATATGTCTCAAGATTCATTTGTCCAAAGACCTGATCCAATTTTGCTCTTTGCTTGCTTCCATATGGGGATCGGTTTGTGACTAAAGATGACGGATTAACGGCATTTCGCACCCCTCCCGCAATAGTGATGATCTTTTGGCCCACTTCAGGGAAAAGATCGGCATTCTCAACCTTTGGTTTAAGTCTAGGCTTATTTCTCTGTTCAGGTTTTTTACGCGGCTTCTTAAAAGGGAGTACTCTTGCTACAGTTCCTTTAACAGTTGACTGAACCGGCATAATTGAAGATTCCACGCCGTTTTCGCCAATAATCGTAGGCAAACTGCCTGGCCTTGGCATAGCAATTATATTGCTGTTTCCTTCATAAGATACTTTTGGTCTTGTTGATTCACTCATAGTAATTATAATAAACGCACATAAAATAAAGAGACTGCATAATAAAACAAAAGGTTTAAACTTGTCAAGTTTTTAAGGCATAATTTACATTAAATTGGTTGATATTCTCTCATCATTAAACGATAAACAGCGCGAAGCCGTCACCTCCACCCACGGGCCGCTTTTGGTAATAGCGGGAGCAGGATCAGGAAAAACCAAGGCGCTTACTCACAGGATCGCCTATACCATCCAGGAAAATAAAGTCAGTCCATGGAACATCCTTGCTGTCACTTTCACCAATAAGGCAGCCAACGAAATGAAAGAACGCATCGTCAAATTACTCGGAGCGGAACTTGGAGAAGAAGCGTTGCCCGCAGTCGGGACCTTCCATGCCACCTGCGTACGTATTCTTCGCCGGCACATCCATCTGCTGGATTACGACAATTCCTTTGTCATTTACGACACCGCTGACCAGCAGATCCTCATGAAGCATGTTATGGAAGAGCTTGGCATAGCCGAAAAACAGTTCAACCCCCGCGCCATGCTTCACCACATCAGCGGGGCCAAAAATGAGCTGATCACAGTCGATCAGTACAGAAGCATGGTTAGCAATTATTTTACCGGACGCGTCGCCGAAGTATATCGTCATTATCAGAACTCCCTTCAAAAAAATAACGCCCTCGACTTCGACGATATCATCATGAAAACAGTAGAACTGTTCAGAAAAGAGCCCAAAATACTCGATCAATATCAGGAAAAATTTCGTTTTATCTCTGTCGACGAGTATCAGGATACCAACCACGCCCAATACACTTTGACTAATCAACTTGCGGCAAAATACCGCAATCTCTGCGTCATCGGTGATAGCGACCAGAGCATTTACAGCTTCCGTGGAGCCAATATTAAAAACATCCTGAATTTCGAAAAAGATTACCCTGAAGCCAAAGTTGTTTTGCTTGAACAGAATTATCGGTCTACCCAGCCCATTTTGGATGCCGCCCATTCCATCATTGTTAAAAATAAAGCCCGCGCCGACAAAAAACTTTGGACCCAGCGTGAAGGCGGAGAAAAGATCAAATTCAAGGAACTGGAAAATGAACGACATGAAGCCGAATTTGTAGCCCGCGAAATTCAGGACCGCCTTAAAACTTATGAGTTTCCCGACCACCGTGACTTTGTTGTTTTATACCGCACCAATGCCCAATCACGTGTTCTGGAAGAATCTTTTTTAAGGTTTGGCATCCCCTATAAAATCGTCGGAGGGATTAAATTTTATGAGCGCAAAGAAGTCAAAGACGTTGTCGCTTACCTGCGTGTTATCCAAAACCCTTCCGATTCAGTCAGCCTTTTCCGCATCATTAATAATCCTCCGCGTAAAATCGGGGCCAAAACCATTGAGCTCATCCAGCAATACGCTTACGCCAATCAGCTTTCCTTTTTTGATGCCATGCAGGCCGTAGATCAGATCCCGGACCTTGCCGAAAGCAAGAATGAAGCCATCAAAAAATTTGTTGAGATGATCAGGGAACTTCAGAAAATTAATACGGAATTCACAGCTTCTGGATTAATAAAACACGTCATCGACTACACAGGATATAAAAATTTCGTAAATGATGGAACCGTGGAAGGTGAAGCCCGTCTGGAAAATATTTACGAACTTGTCTCCGTCGCCAGCAAATATGACAAACTGGAACCAAGTGTTTCTCTAAGCATCTTTCTGGAAGAAATATCCCTCATCAGCGACATTGATCAGATGGAGCAAAGCGACAACGCCGTTACCATGATGACTATCCACTCTGCCAAAGGCCTGGAATTCCCGGTTGTCTTTCTCGTCGGCATGGAAGAGGGGATTCTGCCCCATTCCCAGAGCCTTTTAGAACGTGATCAGCTTGAAGAAGAACGCCGTCTTATGTATGTAGCCATTACCCGCGCCAAAGACAAGCTCTATCTGCTCCGTGCCAAAACCCGCATGCTTTACGGCGAAACCCAGAGCAACACCGCTTCACAGTTTCTTGATGACATTCCTGAAGAACTCATGGATCAGGAAGAACGCAAACAGCGCCGCCTTACTTCCAGAGATCTCTCTTACACTCCAATCCCAAGCGAAGAATACGCATCCGCTTCATCAAATTCCTCAGTTGATACCTACACCGAAACCATCATTCAGCTGGTTGATGGGGATAAAGTTATCCACCAGTCCTTTGGTGAGGGTGTAGTAGTAAATGTTACCGGTGGAGTTGCAACAGTCTGTTTCAAAAATCCGGTTTATGGAACCAAAAAACTTGCACTCTCAATCGCTCCATTAAAGAAAGTTGGATAATCAGAGTTAAGCAATCTTTGGAGCATCGGGGGATCCCGGGACAGCTGTTCCCGGCGCGGTTGTTACTGGTGCAGCCTGTTGGGTGGCCGGCGCAATGGCTAATGTCTCATCAGGCAGATGGTAGAAATTTTTAATCGATTTATCAGATCCAAAAGCTACATTTTTCGTCTTGCAGATATTGCACCTGTAAACAAATTTCCTGCCGACAGGAGTCACATTTACGATTTTATCGCAGTCTTTACAGTAAAAAACAACACCTGTTTTTAAATGATTATCCACTTTATTCCCATTATTTCCACCAAAACGAATCATAAAAATTTAATTAAAGATCCATCCGATACGGTTGTGGAGCTTTTTTAGGCATAGCTTCCTGGTCTTTTTGTACAGGCAACGGTTGTAGTGCAGCCTGGGCAGAACCGGCACTGGCCACAGTATTTAACTGGTTAACCATTCTGATTTTTTTTGCTCCATTCTCCATCGAAATCTGTGCAGCGGCGCGTGCGAGCATATCCATTGAACTGCTTTTTTTCTGCACTGGCTGAATCGGTTCAACAGGGGTGGGAATAGCCGTTTTAATCGTTCCAGCGGGCCTTACCATGTCCTTTTTAACCTCTTCTGGCTTAAACGTTTGAATAGTCGCCTGGTTATTCATATTACGGAGATTTTCCTTGGGTTTCCTTATTTCCGTAGGTTCAGGAATCTTAATCAAAGGCTCCTGGGCCTGCTCCTGGAACTCCTTTAAAAGCGCCTGTTTATCTCTTAGCGCAAAATAACCTCCAACCGTTAAAAGTGAAGCTGCTATAAAAGCAATAAACATCCCGAATTGGCTTTCTTTAAGCGTAATATTGACTCCAAATTTCGGGTGGAAATAAACGGAATTGGCAACTATCAGAAGGAAAAAAGAAACAATCCCGGATACCATAAAAAAACTGGCAGGCCGGATATTAACCGGAAGTTTCTTTTCCAGGGCATTGAAAACAATGAAGGCAATATTAACAAGTGACATCGCCAAAATCGAAAATCCCAACAGATATAAAGGGCCGGTTAATCCCAGAAACATATCTCCGGTATGGAATGAATCCAGATCCTGGTACCACGGGAGCAATAGGCTTATAGCCATTAAAATAGAACCTCCCCCGACAATCTTGTGCTCCATGGGAAGATCCATTATCAGCTGTTTAATCCTTTTTGTAGGCATAATTAAAGATTATTAACCGCCACAAATATAGATTAGAAAAGCCCAATTTGCAAAGGTATTCATGGCAGAACTTACGACTATACAAAAACCTCCCAATCAATTAAAATACCGGCGTTTTCCAATAAATTATGAAAATTGCCATCGATATCCGCGAAGCCGGAAAGGGCAAAGCGGGCAAGGGCTGGTACACCTTCAACCTGGTTGAAGAAATCATCGCGCAGGGCAAAGAGGATGAGTTTATTTTGTATACCCAGGGAGATGAAAAAAGCGCCACCTTTTTTGAGAAGCATAAAAACTGCCGAATTAAAGCTATTGGGTCAACCGGTCTAAAATGGCATCTTGAAGTGTTAAAGGATCTTAAAAAGCTGAATCCGGACCTGTTTTTTGCCCCAACCAGCTACATCATTCCGGCTTTGGCTCCCAAAAGGCTTAAAACTGTCATAACCATCCATGACCTGGTTGCCTACCTTTTTCCCAAAAGCCACGCTTTAAAAGCGACCTTAATCGAGCGGATAACTTTGCACAAAGCATTAAAAAAAGCTTCAGCGGTATTTGTTGTCTCCGAAAACACCAAAAAAGACCTGCTTAAAAGGTTTAGATATCCGGAAACCAAAATATACCTTACTTATTGCGCCGCCTCCTCCGCTTACAGCCAAAAACAGACCCCTGATCAGCTCGAAGAAACACGCAAAAAGTTGGAACTGCCATCCAGTTTTGTCCTTGCCGTAGGAACTCTGGAACCGCGTAAAAATTTTGCAACCCTGATTAAGAGTTTTGTCATCATCAAGCGGAAAAATCCGGACTATAAGCTGGTTATTGTTGGTAAAAAGGGCTGGAATTGGGGCGAAATAGATCAGGCAGTCAAAGAATACGGGCTCGAAGGAGAAGTCATTTTTACCGGATACCTCGAAGATTCCGAGCTGCATCGTGTTTATGGCCTGGCTAAAGTTTTTGTCTTTCCCTCAATTTATGAGGGATTTGGCATCCCCCCAATTGAAGCCATGGCCAGTGGATGTCCGGTAGTCAGCTCAAATGCCGCTTCACTCCCGGAGGTTGTCGGTGAATCAGGACTGCTTGTAGACCCGCATAATGCCCTTAAAATCGCTGATGCAGTCTGCAGCCTCATTTCCAATGACTCATTGCGTAATATGTTCATTGAACGCGGTTACGAACAATCCAAAAAATTTAACTGGAAAAAAAGCGCCGAAACAGCCCTGGAAGTCTTTCATAAAATCAAATACCCCCAGCCCTAAGCCCAGAGTACCTCTTCATCACGGCGCGCCTTCAACCTCACTGGCATTAAAAGGCCTTTCTATCTTATACCCACCCCCGGTCAATAATTGCCTTTTGCAGGCGGTCAAAAGCTTTAATAAAAGCGGCCCTTCTGTATGAGCAGCCATATTTTTCTTTTATTTCCGCCACATCTTTCCATGAATCCACCATAATCTGCTTCAATCTGGCCCTAACCTCTTCCAGCGTCCAGTAGTAATTCTGCTTGTTCTGTACCATTTCAAAATAACTTACGGTAACCCCTCCGGCGTTAGCCAGAATATCAGGAATAACAATAATCTCTTTTTTTGCCAGGATTTCATCAGCTTCAGGTGAAGTTGGCCCGTTAGCCAGTTCCAATACTACCTTCGCTTTCACCCTGTCAGCATTTTTTTCAGTAATCTGATTTTCTAAAGCTGCCAGCACCAGCACATCGCAAGGCATTTCCAGCAGCTCCTCGTTTGAAACCCGTTTGCAGGTATTGCCCTCATTTACCACCGGCACACATTCATAAACCGTAGTTTTTTCTGCTTTACATTGGACAACATCTTCCGGATTAAACCCTTTTTCGCAGTAAATGCCGCCCTTTGAATCACTTACTCCAATCACATTATAACCCTGTTCAAACAGAATTCCGGCCATATTTGCCCCGGCATTTCCAAAACCCTGGATAATCACTTTCGTATCTCCTGGCGTCATCGCAAACTTGGCCATCACTTCATTTAAAATAAAAACTCCGCCAAGACTCGTCGCATCGGATCTGCCCAATGATCCGCCAAAAGAAAGTGGTTTTCCCGTTACCACTCCGGGCACATGGCGCTTTTGCAGCCGGCAATATTCATCTGCAAACCAGGCCATAATCCGGCTGTCCGTATTCACATCGGGTGCGGGAACATCCCTGTCTTCGCCAACCACCGGTTCAATCAGCTCCACGTATTTTCTGGTAATTTTTTCCAGCTCTGCCGCAGAATAACTCCTTGGATCAAGGGCTATGCCGCCTTTTCCTCCACCCAGCGGAATCCCCACAACAGCACATTTGAAAGTCATCAGTGTCGCCAGCGCTTTGACTTCATCAAGATCAACCTGTGGATGAAACCGGATTCCTCCCTTAAAAGGACCGGGAGCGTCGCAATGTTGCACTCTGTAGCCCCTTAAAACCTCCATATCGCCGTTATCACGCCTCAAGGGTATACTCACCTCAACTATTCTTTTGGGGCTGCTTAAAACCGCTTCTACGTCTTTGTTCAATTTCATAACGGAAGCAGTCTCCTTAATCTGCTTCAAAGTATTTTCAAAGAAAGTCATAAGGGCTTATTAAAGAATAATAATCAGTAAAGAAGCCTGAAAATTGGTTCCAGGGGCCCTGGAAAACCTGTCAGTGTAGCCCCTATTGAGTAAGCGATTACCTGTCCTGTAAATCCCGCAAAAAGCGGGACAGTAAGATTATCATCAAGTTTACCGGTTAACAGCTCAACCACACTGGCCACAATTGCCATCGTTATAAATACCGCCGGATACATTGGAATAATCATCCATCCAACCAGCAGATTTGTGATCAGTCCGGCAATAAATCCTTCCATCGTTTTATGCCGAAAAATTTCATGTTTGCCGAATTTGATTCCAATCAGGGCTGACGCCAGATCTCCAAAAACCGTTAAAAATAGCGCTAAAAGGGCTACCCCATAATCAAAAGCGGCAAAAACAATAATCGTCGCCGCCACAAAAAAAATCGCACCGGTAACATTGTTTCTTTCACGCGGCCTAAGCACATCCAAAAAACTCGGCAGCTTAATCTTAACTGCCAGACGAACATACTCTATTTCCATCAGCAATAAAAAAAGCGCTGTTAACACCATAATCGCGATTTTTTCCGACCAGAAATATCGGGCAAAGCTGTAACCAAAAAGCACAGGAATTTCCAGTAGATGGAACAATTTCCTTAAAATTTCTTTTTTTAATGATTTAGCCATGTCTAGCCCAAAAACAGAAGCCGCCCGGTCCCGGTTATTTTCATCCGGCTACTCGGGCGGCAACAATATATCACCAATAATTTACTCCGTCACCGTAAAGATTTTTCCTTCCGATCTGCCAAACACTTCAGGGAAATAAAGCTCCTGGGCCAGCACCGGCAGGTCATGGTAAACACCCGGCGTGGTAGCTCTTACAAAGTATTCAATTTCGTATACTCCCTTCGGCAGGTAATCGGCAAAATACATTACTCTGTCATCGCGGACTTCGCAATAATTAAACGTC
>JAGOLJ010000013.1 GCA_017994125.1 Candidatus Altimarinota bacterium | reverse complement strand
CAGATTGAAACAGCCAGAATGCTTGGTCATGCCAGCGACTTTATGTTCAGGGCAGTAGGACAAAAGCCGTCCGCCGCCCGCGAATGGGAAGCTGACGCCCAATCCGACCTGCAGAAACTGGAAATGGAGAAAGTTGGCAAACTAAAAGAAACCATGAAGGAATATGGTGTTTTTCAGTTGCGCTCCACCCTTTATCAGGGGATATCCAAAGATTATTGCAGGGCCTGTCTGGAAATCCTGGCCGACAAAGGTGAAATCCGCTGGGATGATAAGCAGATGTGGGCAGCCGTAACCAAGGCCGGTGAAAAAGAAGTCGGAATGGCCGTAACCAACGAAGAAAGCCTTATCTACGTTATGGACAAGACCTGGGGAGAAGGTATGTACCACGGCTTACGCAATAAGAATGACAGCACCTACAACAGCCACCGGTCAAATTTTCAGGATATGGCCGAAAGAATTGGCAGTGATCCAAACAATACCGGAGGTTTGGGCGGCGCGCTTAGAATGCTCTTATACAAACACTTGCAGGGGGAATACGTTAATCCGGCTGAATACGAAGCTTACCTTACCTACGCTATGGATGCCGGTAAGCTGACCTTTGACCAGAAACTGTACTTCCTGATCATGGGTCTGGGAGCCAGGGGCAAAAAACCAAACGTTGAAGGATGGAAAGGCGATAAAGGCATGACCCTCTTGAGCCTTGATCGTTACAGCAAGATTGAATCAGGCTTTTTAAATAAATTCCCAATCGTTCAGTACTTCCTTACCGACACTCCCCGTCTGGATGAAAATGATGAACCCGTCTACAAGCCCTTTAAAACCAGAGATGGCAAGATCATGGATGTGCAAGTAAAAGGACCTTACACCATTGGTAACTATGCTAAACTAATCAGGGAAAAAGTAATGGACGACCTTTCCAAGATTAGAAATCCGGATGATTGTAAGCCAACTGACCTCTTTAAAGATTTCATCAAGAAAGATATGGTTTGGGATCCTACCTTTAAAGTTCGTGTGGCTGAAAAAGCTTCTAAAAACGTATCCAACTGGGATCATGATGATATGGATATGTTTGGGCCAATGATGTCCGAATCTAACGTTAAGTTGATTGCTGCCATTCAGGGCTCAGCTGAACAGAAATCTTCCATTGCCGCCCAGAAAAACGTTTACGTTGGCTTTAATGACTATACCCACACCACCATCGACATGATGACCGATGCTTTAGAAAAAAAAGACAAGGATGGGGCCCAGATCAATATCAAGCGTATGGTCCATTTCTTAAGGTCTTTTGTCCGTTACGATGCCATTATGACATCAAGGTATCAGCATGATAATGCCAATTTTAGCCGTTTAACCAATCAGGATTTGAACGAAAAAGCAGGAGTAGACGGTTCAAGACAGATTATTGCCCACATTGAGGAAATGCGGCATCTGATTGGGGCAATTGCAGAAAGGGTTGGTGTTGGCTCAAGCTGGCAGCAAGTTATAGCTAAGGTTAACCTTAATGATGACAGGGCGAAAAAGATCCAAAGTAACAGCGTAGAAGAGTTTGGCACAACCCTGGAAATTGCAATTGGTGAATACATTAAAGCCAATGGGGCACTGGCTTTTGCACAGATGATTAATGAAATTGAAAATCAGGCCGGCGATTTAAGAATAAAGGGTAACCTTGGTCGCCCCGAAAACAAGCAGAAAGAAAAAGAAGTTGCCGAAAAAGAAACCAGCCTCGCCACCATGGACAGCGATAGCATCAAGCAAAAAGTTGCCACTCTCCGTGAACTGCGCGCCGGCAAATACACCACTCAGGCTGAATTAGCCAAACGCGACCAGAACCGGTTGGAAGATGTCCTTAAATACGTTGAAAACGAACAGTTTGGCAAGGTCACACGCGAAGATATTGAATTGATCGATTCCGCTATCGCTTCCATCAAACAAAAGCTGGAAGCAGAGGCGTCTTCAAGAACGGAAGCAAAACCGGCTAAACCCAAAAAAACTGAAAGCAGTGAAAAGGAGTGATAGCGCGTAATTACGGCTGTCCGCTCTCATACTTCATTTCGGATTTTCCGCCCCGTTTAAAATTGCCCATGGCGGCAAATCTTTCACGCAACATCTGTATTTGCAGCTCCTTAATCAGTCTGTCGCGTTCAGCATCATCCTTAGCGTGTTTAAGCATTTCCTGGGCCCTGGCTCGTGCTTCATGGGCATTCTCGGCAGTAATGGCATCCATATCCTCAACCACATCTGCCAGCAGAATGGCATTGTTGTTGCTGACTTCAAGATAGCCTCCCGTTACAAACAGGTCCTGCTCACTCTTATCGGTTTTAACAATATGCATTTTGCCCGGACCAAGCTTGGTAACCAGAGGATGGTGATTAGTCAAAATACCTACCTCGCCATCCACAGCCGGAGCGATGAGAGAATCGATATCTCCTTCGTAGATGCTTTGTTCAGCTGTAACTATAGATAAATGGAACATAATGATTGATTATTGTCTGCTGGCAGGGCGGGTAAGCTCTGAACGACATGGGTTATTTGGGGCCCGTGGAGTGAAGGGTTTACCCACCCTGCTGGCCCCGGAATTATTTATTGTTTCTTGGCTTCGTAAGCAGCTTTTTCATGTTTCTCTCTTGCCTGCTCAATTGTACCGACCATATAGAAATCCTGTTCGCTCAAATCATCATGTTTGCCTTCAATAATTTCTTTAAAGCTGCGAACAGTATCCTTCATCTTCACATATTGTCCAGGAATACCGGTAAATGTTTCTGCCACAAAGTTAGGTTGAGAAAGGAATCTTTGCAGTTTGCGCGCGCGCGTAACAATCAGTTTATCTTCTTCGGCAAGTTCATCCATACCTAAAATGGCAATAATATCCTGAAGATCCTTATAACGTTGTAAAATACGCTGTACTTCACGCGAAGTGCGGTAATGTTCGTCACCTACAACATTTGGATCCAGTTGCCTTGATGTAGAATCCAACGGGTCTACAGCAGGGTAAATACCTTGTTCTGTTAAAGCACGTGAAAGAACTACCGTTGAATCCAAGTGTGAAAAGGTAGTTGCCGGAGCAGGATCGGTAAGGTCATCAGCAGGAACATAAATAGCCTGTACGGAAGTAATTGAACCATCATTGGTTGATGTAATTCTTTCCTGTAATGCACCCATTTCTGTCGCCAGGTTTGGCTGGTAACCTACTGCCGAAGGCATACGTCCAAGCAGGGCTGATACTTCGGAACCTGCCTGTGAGAAACGGAAAATATTGTCAATAAAAAGCAAAACATCGCGTTTTTCCATATCACGGAAATATTCAGCAATGGTAAGGCCTGTTAAAGCCACGCGCAAACGTGAGCCAGGTGGTTCGTTCATCTGTCCGAACACCAGTGATGTTTTCTTGATAACGCCTGATTCCTTCATTTCAACCCAAAGGTCATTACCTTCACGTGTGCGTTCACCAACCCCGGCAAATACTGAATACCCGCCATGCTCAGTAGCAATATTACGGATCAGCTCCTGGATGAGAACGGTTTTTCCTACACCGGCTCCACCAAAAAGACCTACTTTACCACCTTTGGCAAAAGGACAAATCAGGTCAATAACCTTAAGGCCCGTTTCAAAAATCTGGGTAGTAGCTGACTGTGCGGTAAATAATGGTGCTGGTCTATGGATTTCCCATCGTTCCGCATCAATCGGGCCGAGGGCGTCAATTGGTTCACCGAGAACGTTAATCAGGCGTCCCAAAGCCTTTTCGCCAACCGGCACGGTAATAGTCTTGCCGGTGGAGGTGGCTTCCTGTCCGCGCATAAGGCCATCAGTAGAGTCCATGGCTACGCCGCGGATCTGTCCGTCACCAAGGTGTTGCTGTACCTCAACAACCAGCTTCTGTTCGCCATTCATTACCTCAATCGTTTCCAGGATTTTAGGCATCTCTTCCTGATTGAAAGCAAAGTCCACTACTGGACCGATCACTTGTGTAATTTTTCCTTTTGCCATCGTAATTTATGTTAGGGAATTTATAATAATTATTATCAGTAGCTTATGCCGGGCTTAAAGCGCCGACCGGCTTTATGTTGAACCTGAAACAACTTCCAGAATCTCTTTAGTGATTTTGGCCTGCCTACCTTTGTTATAATGAAGTGTAAGATGTGAAACTATTTCATGGGCGTTATCCGAAGCCTGTCTCATTGCCATCATCCTTGCTGAATGTTCAGAAGCGGAAGATTCCATCACTGTCTGGTAAACCATTGTATCAACATAACGGTGCAGCAGCTCATCAAGGACAACCTCACGCGGCTGGTCAAAAATATAATCACGCTTGGTTAAAGCCTCTTTCTTAAAAGCTTCACCGGGCTCAATCGGCAGCAATTTTACTACAGCCGGTTTTTGCGTTGCTGTTGAATAAAAGTGGTTATAAACCATATA
The DNA here is from genome assembly GCA_017994125.1 of Candidatus Altimarinota bacterium. GTDB lineage: Bacteria > Patescibacteriota > Gracilibacteria > UBA1369 > UBA1369 > JAGOLJ01. Next base: position 13,754 of record JAGOLJ010000013.1, on the reverse strand, counting down.
AACTTCATCCAGTTTACCGGACATATAGTCATCAATTACCACCTTGCTGATACCAAGTGTATCCATCAGGGATGGTTTGTCTCCAACACCTTCAAAGTCAGCCAAAACAGCTTTACCGACCCTTTCCATGGCCTGTTTTCCTTTGCGTCCTACAGTAAGGACAATTTCCTGTGTTTCATTTTTTTCACCAAGGATCTCGAGCATTTTGCGGATAACATTGGTGTTAAAACCGCTGCAAAGACCGCGATTGGCAGTAATAAAGATATAACCGACATTCTTTACCGTTTTTCGTGGTTCCAGCAGTTTATGTGAAAGTTTTGGCTCGCTAAGGTATACAAGATTGGCAATGATATCGGAAAGCTTTTGCAGGTAAGGCCTTCCTTTAAGGGCTTGCTGTTGGGCTTTTTTCATTTTAGCAGCCGAAATCATTTCCATCGCCTTTGTAATTTTTTGCGTGGATTTAACCGACTTGATCCTCTTTTTAATATCTTTTAATGAAGCCACCTTTGTTCAATTACGAATTATTAATGTTTAATTACAAATTGTATTTAGGTCTGTATTTCTTTATTACGAATCACAAAATTCATTCATCATTCGTAATTTGAAATTTGTAATTACTTTTTCCAACCCTCCTTAAAGTCTTTAATCATTCCCTTAAGCTGTTCTTCAATTTCAGGAGTAAATTTCTTGGATACAGCCAAAGTCTCCATCAGATCTTTGTGTTTTGCATCCATAAAGACATAAAGTTTATTTTCAAAATCACGTACATCCTTAAGTTCAACATCATCCAGCAACCCGGCATTTACTGCGTAAATAATGGCGATCTGCTTGGAAACCGGCAGCGGCTGGTATTGTGGCTGCTTCAAAACTTCTACCACTCTTTGTCCGCGGTTAAGGGTTGCTTTGGTCTGTGGATCAAGATCTGAACCAATCTGGGCAAAGCTTTCCAGTTCGCGGAATTGGGCCAGGCTAAGGCGAAGGTTACCAGCAACCTTTTTCATAATCGGCACCTGGGCTGAACCTCCCACGCGGGATACGGAAATACCAGGGTTAATTGATGGCCTTTTACCTGCATAGAACATTTCACTTTCCAGGAAGATTTGACCATCTGTAATAGAAATGACGTTAGTCGGAATATAAGCAGAAACGTCACCTGCCTGTGTTTCAATCAGTGGCAGAGCCGTTAATGATCCTCCACCAAGGGAGTCAGAAAGGCGTGATGACCTTTCCAGCAGGCGGGAGTGCAGATAGAAAATATCACCGGGATAAGCTTCACGGCCTGGTGGTCTGCGGAGCAGAAGTGAAATTTCACGGTAAGCCCACGCATGTTTACTCAAGTCATCATAGATTACCAATGCGTCTTTCCCGGAGTACATAACCTCTTCAGCCATAGCGCACCCGGTATATGGAGCAATATAGTTCATAGCCGCAGGATCTGATGCTGTAGCTACAATTATGGTTGTGTATTCCATCGCTCCCATCTGTTGCAGTTTGTTCACCACATTAGCCACAGTTGACTGCTTTTGTCCGATTGCTACATAAAAGCAGCGGACATTCTGGCCTTTCTGGTTGATGATGGTATCAACGGCAATAGCTGTTTTACCAAGCTGGCGGTCGCCAATGATAAGTTCGCGTTGGCCGCGTCCAATTGGAATCATGGCATCAATAGCCTTAATTCCGGTTTGAAGAGGAGTATTTACACCCTTTCTGTACATGACGCCTTCAGCTTTTCTTTCCAGAGGCATCATTTTATCGGTGTTGATTGGGCCTTTGCCGTCAACAGGTTGTCCCAGCACATTAACCACGCGTCCTGCCAAAGCATCACCTGCGGGCACGGACATAATTCTTCCGGTGCTCTTTACGGTATCGCCCTCTTTGATCTGTTTTCCATGGTCAAACAGGATGCAACCTACGGTATCCTGGCCAAGATTAATGGCCATGCCGAATGTGCCGCCAGGGAACTCAACCATTTCACCCATCTTCACGTTATCAAGTCCGCTTACCTGGGCCACGCCGTCACCAATGGTGATCACCGTGCCTACACCAACTTTTTCAGGCTTGAACTCAAGATTTTCCAGCTGTTTTTCCAGATTCGCTGTAATCTCTTTAGCGTTAAATTGCATAGTTATTTTGTTAGTTTAATAATTGTTTTTTTAAAGTCTCCAGATAATTCTTTACCGAATAATCTGTAATAAATCCTTTCTGCAAAACCTGGGTCCCGGCAATCAGTGATGAGTCACTTTCAAATTCCACATGCACTTTCTTGTCATTCTTCTGGATAAGCCTTTCCACCAGCCTGGACTCTTCATCTCCGGAAAGTTTTCTGGCAGTTCTGATAGTGATTTGTTCAATCCCTTTCCCATGGAAATAATACCGGCTGTACACCGCATAAATCTTGGGAAGCAGCATTAATTTTCGCGACCTTGCCAGCAGTATAATCAGATTCATTGTTATTGGTTGGACTTTCTCCCTGAAAGTTTCCTTGATTACCGCTTCCATCTGGTCTTTTTTAAGGTAAAACAGGCCTTTAAACACGGTCTTGAATTCGGGATCCTTAAAACATTCACTCAGCGACTTTAAATCATGTAAAAGCGCTTCATCCGTGTTAAGTTTTTTGGCAGTCCTGATAAGGGCTTCCGCATACCTGAAATGTGCATTGGTAGCAATCATGCCGAATAACTGTTAAGGCTGTCTTCAATTAATTTGGCGTCCCTGGATGGGTCGATTTTCTCTTTCAAAAGGCGTTCAGCGGCCATTACAATTGTAGTTACGGCTGAGGCTTTAAGTTCCTGCATGGCTTTTGCTTTTTCCGATTCAACCAAAGCGCTGCCAGACTTAATGATTTTATCAGCTTCAGTCTGGGCTTCATTGATAATACCAGACTTGACCTCTTCTCCGGATTTCCTGGCTTTTTCAATGATATCCTGGCTTTCAGTCTTGGCTTCCTTGATCATGTCAGTACGGATCTGGTTGCTTTCTTTAAGCATATTTTCAGCCTTTTCAGCGTTTTCAACCCCGTCCTTGATCCTTTTTTCACGTTTGTTGATGAGTTCAACCAGCGGCTTATAAAGAATGGCATTTAAAATGACAATCAAAAGGACAATATTTAATGCCTGGATAGCCACTGTTGTAGGCTGGATTTCCAGCCCGCCCTTGGCTTCGCCATGCTCGGCTTTTGTCTCGGCCACAGTTTCAGCTGCCGCTTCATTACCGGAAGCATACGCTACCTGAATTAATGAAAAATTGTTCATAATTATTTTATTTATCCCTGAAATAGATCTTCCAAAGCTGGCTTAAAAAACCAGCTTTGGGTCCAGATTAAATCAGGAACTATTTATTTAAGATCAAAATGGCAATAACGAATGAGAAGATACCAAGACCTTCAGCAAAAGCAGCGGCCAAAATCATGTTCAACTGGATTTTGGATGTAGCTTCAGGTTGGCGTGCAATAGATTCAACAGCCTTGGAACCAATGCGTCCGATAGCGAAAGCTGGCATAAATACTCCCATTGCGATTGCGATAGCTGCAGCAATTGTATTCATAGTAGTTGGGTTATAAAAAATTAAATAAAAATATAAATATATTTATTAGTGTGCGTAAGCTTCTTTGCCATGAGTATGCTCTTCATGGCTTTCTTCGGCGTGCTCTTCATGGCCCTCCTCGTGGGCTGAATTAAGAGACGTGAAAGTAAGGAACAGCATTGAGAAAACGAATGCCTGAATTAAACCGATAATAACTTCCAGCATCATAAATGGCAGCGGCAGCATAGGGCTAAATAATAAAAATGCTACAGTAAGCACTATTTCGCCACCAAAAATGTTTCCAAAAAGACGTAAAGCCAGCGCAGTAGGTCTTACCAGTTCAGAAATAATGTGCAGAAGACCAACAAAAAAGTCGATAACTCCCATCGGCCCGTTCTTTATTAAAGCCTTTACATTCACAAAATGTCCAATATAGCCAAACACGCCATGGGCTTTAAAGCCCTGGTATTCAAAATAGCAAAATGCAACAGCGGCCAGTGCGATTGTTGAGTTAAGGTCGCTTGTAGGAGCTCTAAGGAAGCCGGCTTCTTCTGCAACTATTCCCATCATTATTCCCAGCCAGTTGGAAAAAAGGATAATCAGGAAGAAGGTAATAAAAATCGGGAAATGCTTTTTTGATTCCTTCCCTCCAACCTGTTCCATGAAGTTATAAAGCCCGCCCAGCCCCCATTCAACCAGACTCTGGAAACCTTTTGGCAGATATTTCATGGTAAGCCGGAAAATCACGGCAAGCGTAATTAAAATAGCCGAAACTATCCACAGAGTAATCATCGTATTGGTCACTGGAACCCCCGGCATTATTTCAAAAACCGTTTTTGGCGCTAAGTGAACCTGTAATTCGGATACTCCCATTGCAAACATTCATTTAATAAAAAGTTAGACCTTAGCCTAACTTTGTGCGACAGCTATTCTAGGAACAAATTGCCAAAAGTCAATTTAAGGGAGGTTGAATATATTGACAATAATGTTATAATAATATAGATACATTGCGAAAATTTTTTAATTTTAATGAGCAACGAAACAATCACGTCATCTAAGCGCTTTCCGGATGTTGATACAAGTACCCGCTATCTTGAAAGCAGAAGAGGCACTACCAACAATATTGATCAGTCGATCTTCGAACATGCACATGCTTTAAGCCAAAATACTCAAAAAAGCATCAGGGGAATCATTGATGAACTGGTTGAAAGCAGTTTTAAAAAACACCGCACGCTTAAGGAGGATTTCATCAAGAGATTTCGCAGATTAAAAATCGCCGAAAAACTGATTAACACCTTTATTGAACAATTAAAACTAAAGGAGCTTAAGTATACCAAAGCTTCTAAATTTGAAGCTGCCCTGCTCAAATCCGAAATCTGGAAATGTTTGAATGGCTACGCCCAGGATACCAACCGCACTATGGACAGGCTGGTAGAATCGAATAAGGCAGAATTAGCAGCAGGAGGCTATAATGTCAGGTTTTGGGATCTGTTCGACTCGGATATCAAAAAAGCGTGGGCTGAAGAAATTTACAAGGCAACGGCTCATCTTGCCGAAGAAAAATTTCAAAGCATGTTTAACTCCAACCCCCGTAATTTTATTTGTGATTACTTTTTTGCCCGTGCCATTAACACCGACCACCACGATGTAAACCGTCCGGAACTTATGGAACTTCTGCAATTCATAGATGGGCAGAAATTCCCATTGGAAGATCTTTATGAAATGCTTTACAACGCCATCATCGGAATGAAAGAAGCTCAGGCCAACAACCCGGCTTCTATTATATTGGCGTACCGCTCTAAGGTTGGCAGGGTGATGGGGGCTGAACGTAAAAAAGAAGGAAGAAGGGGGTCATTAGTACCTCCCAGACAAGACGCATTCTACCTGCAGCCCTGGTTTGATTTTAATGACTTCTTCAACCATCACATCAAGCCGCTAATCAGGGAAATCAGAAAAAATAAATTGCCGGATCGCGCCAACCTTAGGTCAATTGACTTTACCGACACCTCTCCTGAAGGCATTTCACAGACGATTTTTCCCGAAGAAGTTCCCGCAACGCTGTCCAATAAAGTCAGCCTTATTGATGAATGTGAGGAAAATTATCAGGAAGAACTGCGCCGGTATTTTAATTATGCGGGATACCCCGGCAACCGTATCAGTGACGCCAGAATGGAAAAAGAACTGGGAAAACATCTCGATCAGGTCAAAGAGCAGATTGAATATACAATTTACAAAGGCTTAAGAAGAAGGTCTGCCGAAGACCCGATTCGTTCCGAATGCAGGTTCATGGATGAAATTCTGAATTGCAGAAAAGTTAAGGATCTCCTTCGCTGGATGGTGGATCCCCAGGATTTCATTAACAGGCATCCTGCCCATAAAAACACGAAGAAACGCATCATCAGCCACCAGTGCCGCGTTATGCTTTCTCTCCTGCTTTTTTATCGCAAAAATGTTTTTTCTGAAAAGTTTAAACACCTTGATAAGAACAGGGATGAACTTGAAAATCATTTATTGTCGGTTCTTTTGCCTATTGAAGATAAAGACAGACACAGGATGAGCAATCCCGAATTTCTTAAGGCAATGAAAGAAAAATATTCCACTAACGGTGAAATCGAGTTCCGCATCGGCGAGGAAATTGATTCCAGGACAGGTAAGACAAAAATCCAGTTACTGCCAGATGGCAGAAAAGTCCCTGTTTATAAGGTCTTCCAGAATAGTGAAGCCGTCAGGGCAGAAGGTAGTTCCTATGATTTTGAAGGCAAAAAATACAAACTTCACCCCGTAGAGAAAGAAAAATTCCAATCCGTAAGTGTAGCCATTCCTGTCCGCAGGAACGGTAAAATAGAAAAGCACCACACCGTCATTTATGTTTATAGCGGCGATGGCAATCTTATCCACTGTAAAAACCCGATTGCCTATCTTTCCAGCCTTCTGCGCGGTAAAGAGCCTACAGATCTACTCCGATGGGCAATCGCCACCAGAAACGATGAAGATGCCGATGCGCTGAGAGATTTCCTTTACAACAGCTACGGTGATTTTGAAACAATTAAGGATGCAGTGGACAAGCGTTATTATCAGCGCAAACGTTCCAAAAAGGAAAGGACCGACGGTTCTTCTATTTTAACCGGCAACAGGAAATTCCAGAGTTCAATGTACGCGACACTTGCCGAAGTCCCTCCTGAATACGATGAAAATGGCAATAATGTCACTGTTGCTGAAAAATCAATTGAAGGCGGTAATCAGATTACTTATAAGCATGTCGCCTTTGAGACGCAGATTTACAACATGGAATCTATCCTGATCTACTTCTTGAGCGATTATACCGTCAGTTCACACGACAACGTTTATACCCCTGAACGTGAATTTACCAACCTCTTCAAATACCTGTTCCCGCCTACGATTTACGGCAGCCACTACGCTGACCTGCATAACCAGGGATATGCCAACGGCCAAAAAATACCGGAATAAACCCTAAAACCGCTGCCAATAAAACTATCTGTTTTGGGCAGGTCCCTGCTTCGGTTAGTCGCCGGGCCGGTTTTTACTAAAGGCTGCGCGTTTTTATTTCAGTGACCAGTTTCTTTTCAAAATCCTTAACAGCCATCACTTCCTGTTGTTTGGTCTTGTAGCTTCGGGCCGCCACTTGTTTCAACTCAACCTCTTTGTCGCCCACGACCAGCATATAAGGTATTTTTCGCATTTCTGCATTCCGGATTTTTTTACCAAGTGTTTCGTTGGTATCATCAACTTCAATGCGGATTCCTTTTTTAAACAGTTTTTTCTGGATTGATTCTGCGTATTTAAGGTGCTTATCCGAAACCGGCAGCATGATTGCCTGAACAGGAGCCAGCCATGCCGGAAAAGCTCCGCCAAAATGTTCCAGCAGGAAAGCTATAAATCTTTCATGGGTTCCCAGAGGAGCACGGTGGATTACGAAAACTTTCTGTTCCTTTCCTTCGGCATCAACATAGTGCAGTCCAAACCTGTCACCGGCGGCAAAGTCCAGCTGATTGGTTGAAATAGTATACTCGTTACCAAGAACATTCTTGATCTGGAAATCGATTTTAGGACCATAGAAAGCCGCTTCATCCATAGCTTCAATATAGGGAATGCCAGAAGCATCCATAGCCTCTTTCATCACTTTTTCACAGAAAGCCCAGTTATCCGGCTGCGCGATATATTTTTCCGTGTGAGTTGGATCCCAACGCGAAAAACGCATATAGAATTCCTTAATACCCATCATTTTGTAATATTTTTCGTGAAGTTTCATCACTTTCAGAAACTCTTTTTTGATCTGGTCTTTACGGCAATAAATATGGGCATCATTCATGGCCATACCACGCACACGCATCAAGCCGTTTAATTCTCCCGATTTTTCATAGCGGTAGCATTGCCCGTATTCCGCCAGACGCAGCGGAAGGTCACGATAACTATGCGGTTTGTTAAGATAAATCATATGGTGCATCGGGCAGTTCATCGGTTTCAGGTAATATTCCTCCTCATCAATCATCATTGGCGAATACATCGTGTCTTTGTAATAAGGAAGATGTCCAGAGCGATGGTACAAAACGCCCTTGGTGATGTGTGGAGTGGCAACGCGCACATAGCCATCCATTCGCTCTTCTTCTTTTGCTACTTTTTCCAGCTCCTCACGGACAATGGTGCCATTAGGAAGCCACACGGCCAAGCCCGGCCCGATATCATCAACCATGGTGTAAATCTCCATCTCTTTGCCCAGTTTGCGGTGATCGCGCTTCTTGGCTTCTTCCTGCTTCTGGATGTATTCAGCAAGTTCCTGTTTGGTTTTAAAACAGTAACCGTAAATTCTCTGCAGCATTGGATTTTTTTCCGAGCCCTTCCAGTAGGCGCCGGCTATTTTTATCAGTTTGAAAGCACCGGTTTTCTGCGTATTTTCGGCATGTCCGCCGCGGCACATATCAACAAATTTAATGTCATTTGTCCCTGGCAGCTTATTTACATAAAAACTCAGGACAGTTTCTCCGGCAGCTTTAAGATCAGCCGCAAGCTCTTCCTTGTATTTCTGCCCCATCTTTCCGTATGCCTCAATAACTTCATCTACCGGCTTTTCCTCACGCTCAAAAGTTTGTCTCTGGTTGGCAATTCTAATCATTTTTTCCTGGAGTATATCCAGGTCTTCAGGAATCAATGTGCGCGGCAGTTCAAAATCATAATAAAAGCCGTTATCGATAGTCGGGCCGATTCCCAGTTTTGCATCCGGAAACATTTCCAGAACGGCTTGAGCCAGCATATGCGCGCAGGAATGGCGCATGTGGTCCAGTTCGCTGTCTTCCTGAGGTAATATAGATGATCTTTCTTCGTTTGGCATGTGATTTTTATGAAAATAAAGCAGACCAAGTTTAACTTTAGTTCGCCTTAAATTCAACTCCCGATACTTCCAGCTTTTTGTTGGCCGGTTCCCGAAGCTACTCCGACTCAATCGTTTCAATGATAGCATTTCGAAACTCATGCTGGAGGGGAGCATAGATTGACTGGTCGCTGACAGATTCAGCAATCTGCTTATGTTTTTTTTCGGTGAGTCCCAGACGTTTACGCTTGTCTTCACTGATCCCCGTAATGAACGCTCTTTCCAGCCCTTTTAATTGCCACAGGTTTAAATCAGCTGCTGCTATGGTGCCATCAACCAGCCACCCCTTTGGTAGCTTATTGATCTCTTTCATTGGTTCATAATACCGACGGAAAACACTTAATTCATCTCGGAATTTGGGAAGGTTGAAGGTGGGATCAATCATTTTATCAAACTGCTCATTGGAAATAACGGGTTGTACGTTGTTGATATCAATTAAATAGACACTCCTTTCATCAACAACTTCCAGCAGGTCTTCATCCAGAAGCCCTACTGCCGAAAAAGGCTTAAGCCTCTTCTCCGGATCAGGAAGCACACCTGTTACCCTCTGGCCAAGCACCACATTGTTGGCCCCTCCAATATCAGGAATCAGGTGTTTGTATTTCACCAGTTTGCGTACCGCTTTGATAAACTTAACGATTCGCGCATACTCCGCCAGATTGATTTCGTCCAAATGAAGCTTGCTTAGGTGTGATGCTATTTTGATTCTTTTCTGTTTGGCGTAATAGCGGAATGTCCCTTCAAGATCCAGTCCCGGGAAAGGCGTAGTAGTTGGTATAAAACCACCAAGATAAACTGTCATCAGTTCAAAATCCCTTAGTTCCCGGTGCGTAATATTTGAGCGGCTGTGGTTAGACAGATCAACCACGTTTTCCGAAGCCCCTGTTTCTTCCACCAGTTTCTTCTCGCTTTTTAAAGGTACCCGCAGTACCCATCCGGCATCCAGCATCGGAAAAACCATCATTCTGTTCCCGACACCCAGCCTGTTAACGTTCACATCCATTTCATCAATCATATTCCTGGGGAACATCCTCTGGGGAGCTTGGTTGGGAAGTTTAGCCAGTAATTCGGCGTGTGGATCCTGGGTTTCCATTTGAAATATAACAGTTATTCTTGTGCATTTGGCGGCAAATATATATACAATGTACTGCGGAAATCAAGAATAAAAAGCGAAAATGTACTTGCAACATCTCCATCTGGAAAACTTCCGTAACCACCAGCAGCTGGAACTGGATTTTCATGCCGACCAGCGCATCAATTACCTGATCGGACAAAACGCTCTGGGCAAAACCAACCTGTTGGAAAGCGTTTATCTGTTGGCCCTCACCAAATCTTTTCGTGGGCAGAAATCTGCGGAACTGATTAATTGGCAAAGTGAATATGCCCGCGTGAAGGCTGATTTTGGCTATGATGAATCCGAAAAGATGGAAACAGCAGGGCAGTTAAGGCTGGAAATATTTCTGGGTAAGCCGCCGCACCCCTTAAAAGTCCTCAAAAAAAATGAGGTGAAAACTGGCACCGAAAACTTTCTGGGTAACCTGAAAGTGGTTTTTTTTCATCCCGAAGATCTAAATGTTTTATATCTGGGGCCAGATCTGCGCCGCCGTTACCTTGATGTTTTAATCATCCAGGAAAAACCATCCTACTACCGTGCCCTCCAGTCCTATAAAAAGACGCTGGAACAGCGCAACGCGCTTTTACGCAGCATCCGTGAAGGGTCCGCCAGTGCGGACGCCCTTGACGTTTGGGACGGCCAGCTTGCCGATTTTGGGAATATTCTCATCAGGGACAGACTGGAAGCAGTCAGCTTTCTTAAAGAAAAACTTCAGCCGGCTTACCATCAAATCTCCCAGGGAAATGAAAAGATAGAGATATCATATAAAATGTCCTGGGCGGGAGCAGACAGCCCTCTAAGTGGACAACTATCGCCAGACAGAGGCCTTTTAAATGAAACTGATTTCCTGGCCGCTTTAGCTGCCAACCGCAGACGTGATATCGAGGCAGGCGTAACGACCATTGGCCCTCACCGCGACGACCTGGTAATAAGCCTTAATGAAAGGCCCCTTCATGAACACGCTTCACGCGGAGAATACCGGTCAATCATTTTGGCGCTTAAAATACTGGAAATGGATTATCACCACCGCATCTCCGGAATTCGCCCGCTAGTACTTCTGGATGATGTCTTTTCCGAACTGGATGATCCGCGCCGTTCCATGCTGGTAAGCGCCATTCAGGATCATCAGGTACTTATAACTTCAACCAAGATTGGTGAACATTTTATTGAAAGGACGCACCGGAGCCTTAAAGAATACGCAGCCACTCCCAACATCATCAAAATAGGAGCCCAGCCGGCTTTAACTTAAAACCCTGACTTCATTAGTGAAAATGTAATTGGACTCCGCAAAACATTTTCTGAACAGATCCACGTCAGCCTGCGGTAATTTTGATATTTCCAGTAACAGTTTTTCCTTCATTTTATTGCTGAAACGCCGGTATTGGGAAAGAATAAATTCTATCTCCGGCTTCGCATAATCCAGATGTGTATCTTTTAAAAGACTTAACCATTCCCTTAACAGTGAAACCATATAATTCCTATATCCCATCTGGATAAGCACCAATGTCGCGTATATATGGAAATGCCTGTTGGAAGAGCTAAACTGTTTCATCACATATTTTAGCTCCCAACTCGCCCCAATCATTCTGATAATATACAGCGAACATTCAGTTGCCTCGTCACTTGTATCATCCATAAGCATAGCAATTCGGGGAATCAGGACAATTCTCTTTTCTTCAAATTGCCAGAGGGCCGCAATGGCTCCGGCTACAACGTGCAGATTTGGCGATTTCATCATCGGCTCTACATAAATCGATATTGCACGGTCATTAAAGCTTTTTAAAGTTTCAATAGCATTAATCTGGATTTGGTAGTCTTCACTCTTAAGACTCTCTTCCAGAAATCCAATAACATCATTCAGGTCAAAATACTTGAGGGATGATATAACTTCTGATTTAACATATTGGGGAACATCCGAAATAAATATTTTCTTATAGGTTTTAAGCAATAGATGTGCTGTAACCGGATATTTCTTCATGTTCCGGTTTTTTTTCATTATCATTTTAATCGCCCGGAGAGCCGCAAATTTTTCCTTTATATCATTCCCATCAAGAACTTTAATCATATCCACAATTGACCTGTAATTGCCGATAACTGCCAGACTGTAAATTGTTTTAAAACGTGATTCACTGTCTATATCCCGGGAATCCATCAGCCTGCGCAGAAACAGCTCTCCGCTTTCCCTGTAATTTTTTTCAGCCAGCAGATCAATAGCCTGATGTCTAAGGAAAATATCATGGTTAAAAAGACTTTTTTTCAGTTCCTGAAAATATGCCCGTTTCATCTTTATCAATACAAAAAGCATAATCAGTATTAGCACTGCTATGACCAGCGTGTTTATACTCTTTTCAAACTCAAGATGGCTTGAATAGGCCATTAGGGATAGTGAAATCAGCAGGCCGCTTAAAGAAGTTACAACCCCTCTGATCGTAAAATACACTCCCTCGTGGATATCCTTTGGCGTCAGTGAAAATATCTGCGAAGCCGCAACCGGGACGTAAGAATAAAAAGGAATGGCAAAAGCCAGGTAATATATCAGTACGTTCATTGGTGAAAATCCGAGTATGGCTGCAATGATAAGTACCGTAAGTGATATTACAGGAAAACTTATCAGCATGTTGCTTACACCAAACCGGAACAGCAGTTTTTTGGTAAGAAAAAGTCCCGCAAAAAAATTGGCTGCGCTGCTTAACATATACATTAAGCCTATCATCTGCGTCAGCTCATCTTTATTAAAGGATGCGGCAAAATTGGTTTTTACCTTAAATTCTGTCAGCAGTTGTACCGCAACATTAAGAATGTAAAAAAAGGCCAACAACCTTAACAGATTGGATTTTGTAAAAACATATTTAATGCCTTTGAGTATATTCCCGGCAGTCTGTTTTTTCTGTGGGTGGGGGATAGTAGTTTCGGCATTTACATCTTTTTTAAAGATTTTTATTATCAGCCCCATCACTATGATAATAATGACAGTCAGGGCAATTACGACCTTGTTCATGCCAAAGTTATCAATTTGTTCCTGTACCCTCGGTACCAGATATGATCCGGTGATAATACCCAGGCTTATAAAGCTGCTGACCATCGGTAAATAGCTTTTGGCTTCCAGTGGGGTAATAAATGAGTTTACAACGTTGAAAAGGGAAATATCAAAAAAGGTCAAAAGGAAATTCGCAAGAAGCAGAAGCAGGACAATATCAACATCCACATTAAGGTTGAGTACGGAAAAAATTGTTACCAGTACCAGCAGCAGAAACAGCATTGCCATAAACCTTTTCGGCGCAGATATCCTGTTCCCAAGAAAAGTGTTTAACAGTGCGAAAATAATAGTAAAAAGGGCTGCGCCAACCATGATATATGGCAGGTAGTCAGCTCCAATTTTGCTTAAAAAACGGCTGGATGCGTAGATGTTTAAAGACATCCCCAAAGCGTAGCTTAGATACGCAAGCAGACAAATCAGCCCTCTTTTTAATATTTTTTCTGCGAATTTCATTCTTTTGTTTGTGTTTTTGTATGTATATTTTAACACTTTTATCAAAACTTCTCAATACACCCTTCCAAATTTAGTATATTTATGTTATAATACTATGAATTAAATTTTAAAAAAGATTAATGGTATCTCTCCAAAGCCTAGTTTTTATTAAAATCCTTGTAGCAACAGCTCTTGCCCTGGTTCCTGCCTGCGTTTGGGGCTACATCTTCTATAAAAAACAGCATGGCCAGAAAAGCATGGTG
>JAGOLJ010000108.1 GCA_017994125.1 Candidatus Altimarinota bacterium | reverse complement strand
CGCCGCTGCCGCCCCTGATCGTCCCGCGCCCTCTTCCCTTCCTGCTCCCGCCATCGTTGATATGCCGGGCCTTTGCAGGACTCCCTATGAGTTACTTTTCAGTGACACTTTTAGGCGCGTAGTCGAACTATATAATAGAGACCGCAAAAAAAAAGAAATTCCGGACAATCTCAATTTTCATGATTTAATAATCCGTCAGGGGGAATCCGGTGAACCTGTTTTCACCGAACTGCACGATTTCTGGAATGAAAAAATCTTACCGCGCGTTACAACTGTTTCCGAAGACTCACACACAATAGAATCCCGCGAACTCACCAATCGTCAGCACAGCCGGCTCAACAGCCTTATTCTGCAAACCTTCGCCAGACTCGTAAAAAAGCTTGGAGAACAGGGCAGATATTCCATCAAAAGATTACCCGAATTTGAAATCATTGCCCGCGATCTTATAAGCAACGGGTATGTCCCTGTCATTATTCATCCGGACGGAAACCCTTTTGGGGAACCGGTGTATCCAGCTGATGCCAACCCTTCTCCCTACTCTTCAAAGCTTGCCGAAAGATCCGCTGAAGATGGAAAGGATTCTGAATCATACATTAAAATTGTCCGCTTACCTGTAATGGAAAACCGTTCAAAAATGGCGCTCAATAACCCAATTCTTCCTAATCCGACGGTTGAACTTTCTAATTTTATTCTCCCTTCTGATCCCGAAAAAGTAATGCAGATGGCTGAAAAGAATGAACTGGGATTCTCCCATGAAGCGGGCATTTGCAGCCACATGTCACTGGCCGTTTGCCGTCCCGGCAAAGAAAGTTCCACCGGCAAAGAAAATTCACTCGGAAAAGAAGACGCTCCCTCCAAAGATTATCCCAAGGAAGACTGGTCCGATCCTGTCTGCATTCCAAACGCCCGTTTTGCATCACATCCCCTTGAACAGATTCGCCAATATGGCAGCGGACTTTTTGAAGGTATAGGCGTGGAAAAAAATGAAGATGGCAAAATTAATATCTTCAGATTACGCGACCACTGGAAACGCATGAGCCTTGGCGGCCAATTTTTCCGCATGCCGCCAATCCCATTTGAAGTCTTTGAAAAAATGGTCATCGACACCGTCAAAGCCAATTCTGCATACATCCCCGTCGCCGGCAAAGGACGCCTTTACATCAGGCCAAACTGGTTTGATTGCGGCCCTAAAATGCACGTGGGCAATTCCGGCAATTTTATGCTGCTCATGACCGCTGTGCCAATAGGTTCTGCCCAGAGTTATTACAAAAAGAAGCCCGCTGAAAAAAATGCCTCCCCCAAAAACGCCTGTGCCAAAAACTCTCAACAGGACGAAGGCATCACTATGTTCCTTCCCTATAATGCCCACCGTGCTGTCACAAACGGACCCGGCCAGACCAAGGCCGACGGTAATTATGGCGCCACCATCCCGCACATTGAAGCCGCTGCCCAAAACGGCATACAGGGGGTTATGTACATGAACGAATCCGGCGATCGCATTGAAGAAACCAATGCCTCCAGCCTCATTTTCCTCCAGCTTCTTAATGGACAAAAAACTTCATGCGGAAAACAAAAATACCGCCTCATCACTCCGTCCCTTAAACATGGCACTATTTTGGATAGCATCACCCGCAAAACCACTCTTGAACTTGCCGAAAAAGAACTTGGATGGGAAGTTCAGGAACGTGATCTTTCTCCGGAAGAACTGATAGAACTTTTAGAAAAAAAACAGGACGGTGGAATTGTCCACATGTTTTCCGCCGGAACAGGCGCAGTACTAACTCCCGTCCACCACATCCATCGCGGCTGGATTAATATGAAAGATCAGAACAATGCTCATGGGGAACCAGTCCGCACTTTCGATATAGATAAAAAAGACGGACGCATCACCGGGCATCACTATTCCATCGGCGAATACAATAGCGAAAACCCCTACGGCGAAGCCGGCCAAGACCTTTTAAAGTTACTCCTCGACGCCAAAAGCGGCCGCCTGCAGGCGCGCTACCCCGACAACGAAACTTATAAAAGCTGGCTAACCACGGTTTAACCTCCGGAGGTACGCCCATCCCCGGTATAAGTACCATACCAGGTATAACAAAAACACAAAAAAAAGAGCCCCTCGCGGAGCTCCTTTTTTTGTGTTTTTGAACGGGAGATTATTTTCTTGCTGGGGCTGGTCTTCTTACCATTGGCATTGGAGGGCGTGGAGGCATTGGAGGACGTGGAGCAGCTGGTCCCATAACTAAGCTGCGCAGAGCGGCGATAAGAAGGTAAACAAAGATTACGCTGCCAAGGTTTGTAAGCAGGCTGAGTACTTTTGATACATACTGGTTTTGCAGAAATTCTGGAATGGCAAAGAAAGTCCATACAAAAAGAATCAGATCGATGCCAAGCTTAACCAGCACCATAATTAACAGAATGTACGCAAGCACATTCAGGAGTTTTTTGTTAAACATATGTGTTTAAATAAAAATTAATAAGGTTTATTTTTGTAAGCAAATATTAACTTCCAATGCCCCTTTTTGCAAACTCAATTATTTTTTTGTGATACGCTTTTTCTTTTTTGGAGAATCAAGCTTTGCCACCCAGCCTCTAGCCTGCACTTTATTTTTTATTTCACCTGCAAGCTGTTTTTCACGTAACAGGTTCAGGATTTCACCCACCAGCTTGCCCGGTTTTAATTTTAAGATTTCAATCACATCTTCCCCTTTCAAAAAAGGTTCCGGTTCTTTTGTTATCCTCTTCAGAGACTCCCTGTACAATGTAAAAATTTTATCATAAGCCGAAAGGTCGGATGGGATGGTACCTTGCACATCAGCTTTAAATACTTCCATCAGCTTTAAAAACCACGGATGCAGAAACCACTTTATTTTACGCCCCGTAGGCATTGTTAAAAGCGGATCAACCATCATGTGGTGTTCCACCAGCCAGGCAACTTCCTCAATAAATTTGCGTGGATATTTTAGCCTCTCTAAAATTTTAACAGCAATTTTTTTTGATGATTCAACATGCCTGTCAAAACGGATCCGCTCTTTCAGCATAAAAGTTTCCGGTTTACCAACATCATGTAATAGCACCGCCCATCGGACCGCAAGCGACGAAGAAACGGATAGCGATTTCAACGCCATCATCGTATGCGTCCACACGTCACCTTCCTTATGGAAAACGTGAGGCTGCGCGATCCCCTTCATCTTTACCAGTTCAGGCAGGATAACTTTCAGAACGCCGGTATCTTCCATATCTTCCAGCGCGTGTACTGCGCTCTCAAGAGGGGTTGGAGAATTTGTGGACATCAGCATTTTACCAAGTTCAGTCCCGATTCTTTCATACGCCACTTTATCAATAACCAGCTTCGCGTGCTTAGCCAGGGCTTCATACGTCTTCGGCTCATACATGAAATTAAATTCATTTTTAAAACGGATCGCACGCAGCACCCGAAGGTGGTCCTCAAGAATGCGCTGATGCGGATCGCCGATAAATCTGATCAACCTTGCTTCCAAGTCCTGTTGCCCGCCCACATAATCAATAACCTTATCCTTAAGTGGATCATAAAACATCCCGTTAATCGTGAAGTCGCGGCGGAATGCATCTTCCCTCGCACTCGTAAAAGTTACCGCATCAGGCCTGCGCCCATCGCTATATCCGCTGTCCGACCTGAAAGTCGCAATCTCAAAATTGTGCCCATTGCTGACAGCTAAAATTACACCAAACTGTTTGCCCACCGGAATCGTATGTTCAAGAATATCCTCAATCTCTTCCGGTTTGGCGCTCGTAACAATATAGTAATCCTTTGGCTTAATGCCAAGCAGAATGTCACGCACGCAACCCCCTGCCCAATAGGCTTCAAATCCAGCTTTCTGCAGTTTTTTTAT
>JAGOLJ010000107.1 GCA_017994125.1 Candidatus Altimarinota bacterium | reverse complement strand
GCCAAGTTGCTCGAACACGCCAAAGATCTGGGCGACGGGCTATTTCAATTCCTGTCCAACATCTTTAAAGGCATCCCTTTAGAACAGTTCCTGCCGCAAAAAGTAGAAAAAAAACTGAAGATCCCGAACTGTCATTCCAGCACCGTTACCCTTTCAAACTGCCCGACCTGTTATGTACCTCTGGAGATATCAAAACCTTTTTAACAGCCTGCGGACTTGAAATTAAACCATGCAACGGAGGAAGCCATAGCCGCACATCCGATCCCCTGAAAGAAATGCACGACAATGAAACCCTTTCTAACGGAGATAAAATGTGGCTAATCAAAATCGTTAAAACCTTGTATGATAAAGGACTCTCACTCGGGCGCATCAAGAGGGCTTGCGATGAGCTCAAGATTAAGATTAAACTTAAGACCTAACTTTCATTCAATATGACCAGCCGAGACAAATTCACCGGACAAATCAACATAGGCCTTTCATCAGCCAACACACCCGTGCGTAACGCCAAGGTCGATCTGCTTAAACTCGCCCACGATTCGGACAATATTACCGTTCTTAAACACCTGCTCGAACACGATAACAACCTTATCAAAATTGCCGCCGCGCACCGCCTTAAAGAAATTCTCGATTCAGGACTACAACCACAGGCATCTCAAATAACCGACCAAATCCGTCAGGAAATCAATCAACTGCTGGCCAAATAAATCGCCCTTTAAACAACGGTTAGCGCTTCACTCTAATCAACCCGCCACAGGCGATCACTTCCACGCCCTTCTTTTCCACCTCATCCAGAATCAGGTTCATACCAATACTATCGCTGGCCATGTGTGAAAGCACCACGACATTCATATGGAACTGTTCCACCAGTTTCCTGTGCTCTTCCGGAATGTGCATCACTACCAGAGTCCCCACGCCAGCCTGCGCCATCTTTTCATAAATATCCTTTGAGCCCGTAGTACCGCCGGTTATCCCACTAAAGGAAATTTTCCCCACCCGTGACTTCTCATCGCCGCAGGCAATAATCGGCTTATTACCAAGCCTTGTCGCTTCCTGATATTCAGGAATTTCCATCACCGCATCCATAATATCACCAACATATTTCGGCTTTTTCTTTTCAATATGATTTTTAAGAAACCAATAACAGTTATTATCCGCAGCCGTATGCAATTGCATATATGGCACGTCTAATATTTTAGCCGCATTGATTACACGGTAATGATTGGTCGCATGCAGCCCTCTGTTCAGTTCGCCAACCCTCACATTCAAAAGTTTTTCCGAAATATTCACCGGCACCCCGTCAATCACAGCAATATCATCCTGCACCTCCATCACCTGTGTAAGGCTTATCAGTCCTCTTCCCTCTGGATGGTGCGCAATAATCGCGTCAACTTTCTTGCCCATCTTTCCCAGCTCATGAGCTAAAAGAACTTCACCGACCGCCATATCAATGCCGGTCAAAACCCTCTTCAGTTTGGTATTTGGATCGCCAAACTCAATCCGGCTATCCAGAAAAGGGTTCTTCAAACTATCCAGGTCAAAATATTTTTTCTTCTTCTCATCAAACTTGTCATACTCTTTTTTTAAACGTTTCAGTTCATCGGCAATATCCTTCTGTGAACGCGGCCCGCGCTTAATCGCCATATCAATACCCATTGCGTGTACCTGCCCAAGAGTAATCATAGAAAAAATTTTAAAAATAAATTTCGAAAAAATCATACAGCAAAAATCATCACCACACAAAAACATTGGATCAAACTCAAACGCCTTCCCCCATTCGGAACCTGATGGTCCGCAACAAAAACCACATGATGGCCAAACCCAATAGCTTGCATCTGATGATTCTAAATTTGTACGCGCACACAAACCCCACCGTCGCAACCAATTTGACATCATGTCAAAATAGTGACGCCAGCTATTGAGTATTAGGTCCTTTTCTGCTAACATTTCAGCGCTTTTGAAATCACAACCATTAGGCTAACGCCTTTCTGTTTTAAAAACTTATGAAACACCTCAATTTCGACAATCTGGACTTCAAACCGGAACCAGAAAAAAAAGCCAAGATACAGATTCCCGACTACCTGACCATGTTCTTCCAGCACCTTAAAACCCTGGGCTGGAAAAAGACGCTGGTTTGGGCGGGAATCATTTTCTTTGGAATGATCGCCGCCGGGATCGCGGCTTTCATTATCCTGATTGCCGTAGTCAGTATTGATCTGCCGGACGTAAAAGACCTCGACAAGCTTTCCATCGCCCAATCCACCACTATTTACGACCGCGAAGGCAATGTGCTCTACGTTAAACATGGCGGTGAAAATCGTCAGTACGTTGAATACAGCCAGATCTCCAAAAACATCATCGATGCCACCGTTGCTATCGAAGACGACCAGTTCTGGACACATCCCGGCTTTGATTCAGTCGGTATCCTCCGCTCGGTCGTCAATAATATCTTTCACATTAGCGGCACCCAGGGAGGATCAACCATTACCCAGCAATACATTAAAAACACCTTCCTTAGCCCTGAAAAATCCTACATCCGCAAACTTAAAGAGCTGATTTTGGCCGTACGCCTTGAACAAACCTACGATAAGAAAAAAATCCTAGAGCTTTATCTGAACAAAATCCCTTACGGCAACAACGCCTTTGGCGTAGAAAAAGCCGCCCAGATTTATTTCAACAAACACGCCAAAGACCTCAATCTGGCTGAAGCATCTATTCTTGCCTCACTACCCAAATCCCAATCCTATTACAACCCTTACGGCTCCCATCTTTACTCTTCCATCACTCGCCAGTTCGCCCCCGAAGAACTCGCCGCCCGCCACATTGCAGCCGAAAAAGACCTGTACGACAACGAATTCATGCGTGGACTCATCGGTAAAAACATCAAGCTTGATGAAAACAGTTCCGTTTACGTCCAGGGCCGCACCGATCTGGTTCTTAAAGCCATGGAAAAAAACAACTACATTACCGAAGAACAAAAACGGGAAGCTCTTAACCAGCTCCAAAATTTCAAATTCACCGAATATCACGAATCCATCCAGCACCCGCACTTTGTCTTTTACGTAATCGACCAGCTGGAAGAAAAATACGGTAAAGAAGTCCTGGAACAGGGCGGCCTGCAGGTTTATACCTCACTTGATCCGGTGCTCCAGGAAAACGCCGAAAAAATCATCGAAGAAGAATCCAAGAAAAACGACGAAAAATACAACGTCAAAAACGCCAGTCTTGTTTCCATCGACCCCACTACCGGTGAAATTCTGGCCATGGTCGGATCACGCAATTATTGGGACAAAGACATCGACGGCCAAGTGAACGTTGCCGATCAATTCCGCCAACCGGGATCATCTTTCAAACCATTCGTTTACGCCCAGGCCTTCTATAACCGCTACGCGCCTGCCTCAGTCATTTTCGACACCGAAACCCGTATGGGGTTAAGCGCTTTCCCAAAAGATTTTGACGGCAAATTCCGCGGTCCCATGAGCATCCGCACTGCGCTTGCCCAGTCCCGCAACATTCCTGCCATCAAAGCCTACTTTTTGGCCGGTGAACAAAAACCGATTATTGAACTTGCGGAAAAAATGGGTATCAACTTCCTTGATAAAAACCGTGATTACGGCTGGCCATTGTCACTTGGCGCAGCCGAAGTTAAACTTGTTGATATGGTTTCAGCTTTTGGCGTTTTTGCCAATAACGGCGTACGCCAAAAACCAATCACCATTCTTAAAATAACCAACGCCAAAGGAGAAGTACTTGAAGAAGCAACTGCCCAGCCCGGCGAAGAAGTCCTGGATCCGCAGATCGCTTATGAAATCAACAGCATCCTTTCTGATAAAAGCGTCCGCCTTGGTGAAAACATGACCGTCCCCGGACACACCAACGCCGCC
>JAGOLJ010000106.1 GCA_017994125.1 Candidatus Altimarinota bacterium | reverse complement strand
TTTCCTCGTTTGGGGTCGCCCGGTGGAGAGAAGGGATGAATACGGAAAGACCTATTCCTACTTTCCGGTACGCTACCTGTACTCCAATGCCCAGGTGCTTGATCAGGTTCAATCCTGACAGAACGCCCTTTCGCGGTGCGGCCATAACGGCCGCACCTTTTTTCTTGCTCACAAATATTTAAGTATGTCCTTTTCTTTGTCATGATACAAAGAAAAGAACAAAAGAACCGAGCGAAGCGAGCTCACGAATACCTTGAATAATAAACAATTATATGAGTAAAGATCAAGACTGGACTTCTCGGCGACCCACATACGGCTTAATGGCTAAATGAAAATAACTCGCCCCTCCTTTCAGTCGGGGCTCAAACAGATTTTCATTTGCCCTTCGGGCACGCCATTTTCGCCGTGTGGGTGCCCCGCCTGCGAAGTCCTAGGTCGTTTATAAATACAACTGTATAATTCGCTCTGCATAATTATCAGTTATGGCGGAGCAACCTAGGGAAGCGGACTGAGGCCCGAAGGGCCGAGGGAGCTTTCCAGTTGCGAAGCCATAACGCGGCCATGCGGCCGGGGAGCAAAAAAGAAGGATGCCTCGAATTATGAGACATCTTTCAAGATCCTAGAAGGCTTTCAATATCCCTGATGAGTCTTTTAGAGGGTTCTACCAGAGGGAGGACAGAATTCTCGTCAAAATCGAAAATGCTGCTTGTAATCCTTCATAATGGGATCCCTTCTTTGTTGACATTAGCATAAAAAGGTGTGATGGAATATTTCGTATTCCATTCTTGTTCGGCATAAACCATAGGGCTGATCACCTCTCCGGTTTCAAATTCAAGTTCGTATAAAGGATCAACGACTTTTTTCTCAATTTCCAGGGTTATTTTTTGATAAGCTAATAGAATGAGCACATCCCAATCCGAGTCAGATCTTGCTGTACCTTTAGCACGTGACCCATAAAGGATGATCTTCGCCTTCGGCTCAACGGAGAGTACCGTTTCCTTAATGCGGTTAATAAAAGCTACCGATTCTTTTTTCATAGTGCAAAGATATTGAACAAAATACTATTTCATGACGGCCTTTAAAATATTGCTGCCAGGCAATAAAATAGCGCGGCCATGCGGCCGGGGAGTAACCTTGAATGGAATTAATGATGCCGATCCCAGTTGGATCCACTCAATTGTAATCCATGATGGGGAAGGTCCGGGTAAAAAGCTTTTACGGGACAGATTTCACCTCTCCTGAAGAAATAGCGAAAATAATCTTTATGGGAAGTTTGCTCCCAGAACTCATTAAAGTCTTTATGATCCGGATAGATGTGTGATGAATGATCCACTGCATTGGGATGATGTCCCTGAAAATACCGGACGATTTCTTTTCCTGCCGTATCATTATCCAGATACAGATTTACTCTGGAATACCCGGCAAGAATATCCACCGCTTTTTTGGCAAACGAGACCGAATTAAGAATAATGGAAGTGTTATTTGGGAAAGAATTAAAGTAACAAGCAGCGGTCAGAAAATCGAATACGCCTTCAAAAATGTTGATTTGCTCCGGATCAGGTCCACGGACAGTGCTCAAATATTTTGGACTGGTGGATCCCTTGAAGTACCGGCTGCGCAGTTCATATCCGCCTTTGTCATTTCTGAAGGCCAGCGCATAATAGGTTTTATCGCTGGAAATGATCCTGTATCTGACTTCCGACAAAAAGAAAACGGCTATCCGGTAAGGGATCTGTCGTTTGAACAGGTATTCTTTCAACCGGGTATCCTCAATAATTTTATTTGAGATGATCTTGAGGTTTCCTTCATTCCCAGCATCATCAGCGGATAAACGTGGATCATTTTTCATGGCAAGGTTATTTGTGATTAAAGGTTGACAAGCGTTTCCTTCCAATATTTCCAAGGCTCCCCGCCAGTCTGTATGATGCAGGTGCATGACCAATTCAAGGATCGAGCCTCCGATGCCCAGCCCGTGGTCATACCAGAGGTTCTTGCGGTCATTGACATTGAAACTGGGATTCTTTTCGTTTCGAAGGGGTGAGAGGTAGAATAATTCCCGTCCTCCTGAGTGTCTTATTGGTTCACACCCGATGGAATGGAGGTAATCGGTTATTTTAATGCTTTTAGCATCTTCAATTTCCATTTTTTTTGTTGTATATCTTAATAATTCTTACACTTTTACACTTTTAAGAACCATCTGAATGAATATCAGTGTTTTATCACGTGTAATTTCAGCGAAAAATCTGTGCAAATGAGATAAGATGAATCGTTCTCTTTTATGTTAATAACCGATGAATTGCACTGATTCATACACTTTATCGCTTTATTATTACATGGTTTTTTCACTATCATTTTGCTGTTAATCAGTATATTGAACTCAAAAAGTGTAAAAAGTGCAGTTTTTACAGATAAGTATTATTATTTTTTATCCGGATGTTCTTAAAATGATTCCCTTTATCCCCACTTCGATCAAAGAGGACCCTGGGCCTGAAATTTTTCTCGATTTCGGTTCGGAAACTTGATTTTTTGAAAGGCTTGTTGCCGGATTGCGCGCAGTACTCCGTGTATCGCTCATAAAGATCCTGGTACCCTTCGTACGTTCCGCTTTCGATCGTACACCGCTCATTGATAAATGCAACCACACTGTTGCATCCCTCCAGATAATTATGGATCTCTTCTTCGGAGCTTGCAGGGATAGTGAAGGATTTATTGGTCTTCAACCTGTACAGTCCTTCCAATAGCCAGTTAAAGATTCCGCTGGTTTCAGATTGAAGTTTTTGCAGTAGGTCAGGATCACAATTCTTACCTTCGAAGCTACGGTTGAATCTCAGGATGATGATCCTTCTGAAGAATCCTTTACTAGTGTCAATGGTTTGAGGAAGGTCATTGGTTGCAAACAACAATTTACAATAAGGCTGAAATTTGATCGGATCCTTGAATTTTGCATCACCGGATTGTGTCTCTCCGGTGACGATCCGTTTAAAAATGCCACTCGAAAAGGATCCTTTGTGGTCGATCTCGCTGCAGAAATTAACCAGTTTATTTTGCAGTTCTACGATGTAGGTCTTATTTTTCAGCTGGTTCAATTCGATGCTGGCATAGTTATCCTCGCCCAGGATCCGCTCCATGACCTGTAGAATAATGCTTTTTCCGTTGCTTCCTGTTCCCAGTAAAATCAATGCTTTCTGATAAGAAACCATGTGGGTAAGGCAGTACCCCAAGAACTCCTGCAACAGTTTGATCTTGTCTTCCTGGTCATAGTCCATTTCAAAAATTTCATTGACGAACTGAATCCACCGTTCACACCTGGCTTCCGGATCAACCGTGACATTGATTTGGTTGGTGGAGAACAATTGTTTGGTTTCTTCTGAATGGGGGACCAGTGTTCCCTCATTCAGGTAATACATCCCATTGAGAGTATTCAATGCGTTTTTTTGGAAGTTGAGTTTGATCTCATCCCTTTTTTTATGGGTCATCACCGACATGATATCGATGATGTTATTCACTTTTGTCTGGCCGTATTTTTTCCCTAACAGGTCCAGTATCTTCTTTTTGATGACCTCCCGTTCAACCTCCCGCCAGCAATGATCGATATAGGTATAGAAGGTCTGGTTGTTGTGAAATAAATCCATCGACCCGATGATCTGTTGTGCTGCCGCCAGATCATTATTTGGTGTATCCGTTTTGCTCATCTGTTACTTTTCGATTAAATGGTTATTCTTACGCAGTGCATCCAACAGGTCAGATTTCTTGTAAAGGATCCTCATGCCATTCTGATAGTAGGGGATCCTGTTTTCTTTTTTCCATTTGATGATGGTCGGTTCGGTAATCTGCAGGTATTTTGCAGCCTGACGCTGGGTAAGAAATGATTCTTCCTGACGGTTGTCCTTGG
>JAGOLJ010000012.1 GCA_017994125.1 Candidatus Altimarinota bacterium | reverse complement strand
TTAATAGAGCCAGGTTGCTGTTCTGGGCCGTATTTTTTTCTCTTACAGCCGCCTGCAGCTCAGCGATGGCGCCGGCTTTTAGATCCCCGTCAAGGCGTTGCTTGGCCGCCTCAATATCTTCTTTGGAAATAAATACAGTTACCAGGGTTTTGCCTCCGGTAAACGGCACTTTGCTTTCGGCAAAGAGCTTTTTCTGGTTATCGGCACTCAAGCCGGGTAAAAAGAACTTGGTTGGCTGAATATTGCCGCGGTCACCCACAATCTTTTCGTACATATCCTTTTCATCAGCCACAACCGGAACATCAAGCGTCCCCGGTTTGTCACCCCGCTTGGCCGGTACAGTTACTGCGTTTTGCAGGCGGAAAATAATGCCATCATTGGTCTGGAAACGGGTTTTTGCTACAAGCGGCCAGTCATCATCGCTCAAATTTGTCACCGTCAGGATTCCGGAGGCATTCTGTCCCTGGAAATTTTTGCCAGTTGCCTGATAGGTAAGGGCTTTTTGGATCTTTTTAGTGATGGTATAGCTGGGGATTTCATGGAGTGGCCTTATATCAAGTTCCGCACGATTAGCCTCAATATCAGCCAATGTTACGTTTACAGAGGTATCAATAACGTTGGATCGGGGAGTGAGTGTAATCGTGGCTCCAGGAAGGGCAATATAAGTTATGACTAGCAGCACAATAACGCTAATCGCCACCAGCAGCACCAATGCCTGCTTATTTGGTGCCACCAGCACAAAATGTCCTTTATCACGCCCCTGTCGCTCTTTTTGATGGCCCGATTCCGGTCCAATAGATCCGCTTTCCGCTTTCGCTGCCTTGGCCTGTTTCCCTCCGAATGTTGGCAAAAGCTTCTTTTTCCCCTTACTTACCAGTTCGGAAATGCTCAGTTTTTTTTCATCACGGCGCAGGGGAGCTTCTTCATCAAGTGTGTTTACGCTGGCTTTAAGTGGGGTAATATCATTTTCCTCAATCACTTTACCTGAAACCAGTGAGGGGTGTTCCGGAGTTTCCAGCTTGTCATAGACGGTTAATCCGATTTTGCCTGCCAGATGAATCCCGTTATGGTCATTGGTAATAATGTAAATGTTCTTGTTCAGGTCTTCAGCTTTGCGTTTTAGAATCTTCAAATTAACAATACTCTGGAATAGCACAGCTCTTTTTGGCACCACCAGATAAATATTTTTCATCTTCAGATGCCGGATTTTTTCGTAGATTGAAGTTATTTCATCATCAATTTCAATGTACACTACCTTCTTGGTGGGAAGGCGTGACTTTTTTGCGATGGTATTCTCTTCCTGCTCAGCTTTTTCGGGGGCATCGCTTTTGCCTATTTTGGTCTTGGTAACTTTCATTTCTATTAAATTTTTGTTTAGATCTGCATTAGTCTTACCACTTTCTTAAGCAGTTTCGAAAGCAGCTGCTCTTCACTCAGGTATTCCAGAGCAATGTTGGCCAACGCCATTGGAGTAATATCCTCAAGATCTTTCAGTTGTTTGGTTTCATCCAGAACATTGGAAACCATTTTCGGATTCATAAAACTTATTTGGGGTTTGGCGGCAAAAGGCAGCGACTGAATCCAGTCACGGCTGTCCAGTGCTTCTTTGATTTCCGGCAGGTGCGCGCCGCCACCACAGAGAAGGATCCGTGACGGCATCACATCGATGTTGTCGAATTCGCCCATTGTTAAAGCTACACCGGAAAGCCATACTTCACAGTCACTCTTCATCGCTTCACGAACAATCCGGTGTGACTGCTTTTCCAGCTTTTCATTGGAATAGGCCAGCTTGATTTCTTCAGCTTCCTCAAACCCGATATTCAGAGCCTGACTAAGGCGCTTGGTAAAAGTTCGCCCGCCCAGATTAAACATCCGCGTTCCCTCAATCGAGCCGTTCCTTACCAGTGCAATATCCGAAGTCCCGCCTCCAATATCAATAAAAATAGCACTAAAATTACCGCCGTCTTCATAACCAAGTGAGCGCGCCACCGCATATGGTTCGGAGGTAATGGCAATCAGTTCCATATCAAGCTCGGCGGCGATGGTCTGAAGCGCCCCATAATGCACCAGCGGAGCAAAGGCGTTAAAAATAGAAATAGTCACATCTTTCCCCTGAAAACCCAGAGGGTTTGTGACTTTATATCCATCAATCCTTACATTCGTAATGGCGGCATTAATCAGCTTAACATCGATTTCATTATAGCCGGTTTCATAGGCCAGTTCTGCGCGCACTTCATCAAAGGCTTTCCACTGGACTTTATGTACAATGTTCTTTAACTCTGCCAGATCAATTTTTGCATCAGGTTCACGGCGGATATAGCTGATAGTAGTGGTTGCTCCTTTTACCAGTTCTCCAGCAATTCCCATAATCAGCTGCGAAGCTCCCACGCCAGCCATTTTTTCTGCATCATGAATAGCTTCCTGGCAATTATTGATAACTGCTGCGATATCGGTTACTGCTCCACTCTGCATATCTCCAAGACGCTGGTGTTTTCTTCCCACACCCAGCACCCGGCATTTTGTGCCTTCAGCTACGCAAAGCAGGGCTTTAACGAATTCAGTACCAATATCCAAAGCCAGGTAGTAATTCCCTGGCCCCCGTTTTACCCTCTTAAAAAAAGACATATTTTCGCATCAAAATTTGCCCCAACATATTATGAAAATAGCTGTTTACCGTCAAGGAATTTACGGCTTTTATGCTACAAAAAACAAAGGAAGCAATCACGGTATTACGACCCGCGGGATATTTTCTCTTATGCTCGTTACCACTTCATAATTAATCGTACCGCACCAGTCCGCAAAAGTTTCAGCGGAAATTTTATCATCGCCCTGGCTGCCGATCAAAACGACTTCATCTTCCAGTGCCGCTTCGGGTATGTTTGTTACATCTACAATCGTCATGTTCATGCAAATGCGTCCGCGTACCGGCGCCCGCTTTCCCTGTATCAGTACATAGCCGATATTGGAAAGTTTGCGGTCAAATCCGTCATAATAACCAACCGGCAAAATAGCCGTCTTAAGATTACGTGGGGCTTTATAAGAGCAGCCATAGCCGATAAATTCACCTTCACTCACATCCCTGATTTGGGCGACCTTTGTTTTCCAGGAAAGCACCGGCTTAAGTTCAACATTGATATTCATATGCTTGGCGGAAATCATCGTTTCGGAAGATGGCCATAGTCCATATGTGCCAATGCCTGTCCTTACCATATTGTGATAGGTCTCGGGGAAAAGGATTGTCGCCGCTGTATTGGCGCAATGGAAATAACGCGGATCAAGCCCTGCAGATTTAAGGATGCCAACCATATCATTGAATCTTTCCAGTTGCGCTCTGGCATAACTATAGTCGGTAGTGTCTTCAATATTGGCAAAATGGGTAGCAACGCCTTCCAGTTTGATTAAAGGATTTTGACTGTAAAGCTCGATATATTTTTCCAAATCACGTTTATTTACACCTTGGCGGTTATTCCCGGTTTCTACTTTAAGGTGGGTTAAAGCAGGTTTATCCAGTTTTTTACAAACTTCATCAAGTTTACTTAGGCTTTCACGGTTATAAACTACAAAATGAAAGCCCCTGTTTACCGTTTCTTCCATTTCATTAAGGGCAATATAACCCATAATGTACACAGGAACAGTTATCCCGTTTTCGCGCAGTTTTATAGCTTCCAGGATTGAATTTACACCAAGCCAGTCAGCTCCGCCTTTTAAAATGGCTGGGGAACACTCCACCAGCCCATGACCATAAGCATTGGCCTTTACCGTAGGACAAAGAACCCGATCGCCTCCGATCAGGTTTCTGAATGTCTGGACGTTGTGACGTAAATTACCTTCAGATACTTCTACCCAGCTCAATTCTCCTTCTGGAATTTTTACCACGTTGTTAATGTTAAGACGGGCTAAATACTAAATGAAAGGTTATTTTAAAAACAAGTTGATTATTTAAAAAATATGTTATTGACAAATGTACTCAATATTGCTAAATTAACGTCCTTTGTATCATTAAGTATCTAAAAACTATGAAACTTAACGAATTTTCTAAAGTCGCAGCTATCGGCGCAATGGCTGTAGGACTCAATGGCTGCGGCGATGACCAGTGGTACCTGGGTGAAAACTGCGGAGCTGGTACAGCCAACCAGACAATGACTCCCGAACAGACCAGAAATGACTACTGTTATGAAATGGGTGAAGTAAATCCGGCTGTAGCAAACTGCGAAAAAAAGAACTGCACTTGCGATAGCTGCGGAACCTGCGAACATGAAAAGGTCGAAATGACCTGCTCCCAGATCCGTTCTTTAACCCAAAGTCAGTTTGAAGATGTTTATTCTTCATGCACCGTCAACGGCCGCGATGAATGCGATCCAGCCTTGATGAAATAATTGGCCTTCAACCTTTCCTTTTAAGCCCATGCCTTGCAACAGCGTGGGCTTTTTGTTATCATGCTCAACTGAAAAATAACTACTGTTGTTTTAAATAAAGCCAATAATAAAATGCCTATGAGTACTTATAATAACGAACAAGCCATTGGAATAAGCTCCGACACGCCTTTCATCAACAGGGTTCTGTTTTATTTTGGTCTGGCCATCCTGGTATCTGCGCTCGGAACATATGTCGGTTTTACGTACCTGATCGGATATTTTATCATGCATCCGGCCAGCATTTGGGTAGTTTTTGCCCTGGAACTGGTGCTGATTTTTACCTCACGCCTGTGGAGCCAGCGCCGTCCGCTGAATTATTTACTGTTCGCCTTTTTCGCTTTTCTAAGCGGATTAACCATGGTCCCGCTGCTTGCCAGCATTATCATTGAAGCCGGCGGTTTTGATATCATCGTCAAGGCTCTGGCGGCTACCACGCTGGTTTTTTCGGCGGCTGCAATTTACGGCTGGGTTACCAACCGCAACCTTAGCGGATTAAGGGGATTCCTTACGCTGGCCCTGATTGGCATGATTATCGTTTCAGTAATTGGCATTTTTATACCCTGGAACAGCGCTTTTGAAATGGTTTTCTGCCTGATTGGAGTGGTTGTGTTTAGCGGCTACACCATGTATGACATCCAGCGGATAAAAGTCATGCCGGAGTCCAGCCCCATGGATGCTGCCTTAATGCTTTATCTTGATATCTTCAACCTTTTTCTTTACATTCTGCGCCTGATGTCTAATTCCAGGAACTAACAAAATACCTTATGTCACCTAAAAAAAGATCAAACCCGCTCATATTTAATATCGCCCGCTTATGGGGAAGCGGTGAGGGGACAACCGAAAAGTATGAGCTTGATGTCGACCCGAAATTTGAAACCGCCGAGTTTAATGTAGCATCACCGCTTACCGCCGACCTGCTTTTTGTAAAAATGAAAGGAAGCATTACGGTAATTGCCCAAAACCTTTGTCTGAAGATTAAATTTGAGTGTCCGCGCTGTCTGAAAAATTTTGTGCAGGAGATCTGCGTCCCCGAGTGCGCCCGCGAATTCAAATCTGAAAAACGCAGGGATGATCCCATTTATGACATTTTCTATATCAACATGAAGGATATGGAAATTGACCTGAGTGAGATGTTCCGTCAAGAAATAATCTTGCATTTTCCGCTTATTGCAGTATGCTCTGAACGCTGCAAAGGGCTCTGCCCGGTCTGCGGAAAAGACCGCAACAGAACACTCTGCAAGTGCACTGAAAAAGAACCGCTGGATGAAAACAAACCTTTCAGGGACTTGAAGAAAATGTTCAGCGCAGGTAAAAAAAAGCTAAATAATTTTTACTAAAATTTTAAACGATTAAACCATGGCAAAACATCCAGTACCCAAGTATAAAACCCCCAAAGCCCACACCAGAAGCCGCTATGCCAGTTTCAAGCGCAAGTCACTCAACAAGCTGGAAGGCATAGTAAACCTGGTTACATGTGAATCATGCAAACAACCCAAGATTGCCCACCATGTCTGCAAGAATTGCGGCAAATACAGGGGAAAGAAAGTCCTCGACATGGAAAAGAACATTGAAAAGATCACCAAGGTTAAAGCCTAATTAAGGGTATAGATCATGGCATCCAACCGACACATCGCCCGCGAAGCAGTAATGCAAACTATCTTTGCGCATGAATTCCGCAAAGAAGCCTCTCCGCTTGATACTCTGAAATACGTTGCCAAAGAGTTTTTTCCAAAGCTGACTGATATGGTGTTTGCCGAAGAACTTTTAAAGGGAGTCCTGGAAAAAAGGGATTTCCTTTTTGATGTTATTAAACAGGAAGCCCCGCAATGGCCGATTGACCGCATTGCTCCGATTGACCGGGCCATCCTGGAAATCGGCTGTTACGAAATACTTTTCTCCAAGGATGTCCCTCCGGTTGTTGCCATCAATGAAGGCGTAGAGGTGGCAAAGAGTTACGGTGACCTTAATTCCGCCAAGTTTATTAACGGAGTCTTGAGTACGGTCATGCACAAATACAAGCCGGAAGCGGCCAACCAACCAGTAAAATCGAAAAATGAAAATTAACCGTTACGCCGAATTGGAAGATAAAATCGGCTTAAAATTTAAGAACAGTGGTCTTCTGGATACCGCTTTTGTTCACAAATCATACGTTAATGAGCACCGCGACCTTAAGCAGGAGAACAATGAACGCCTGGAGTTTCTTGGCGATGCTGTGCTTGAGCTGGTTACCACCGATTACCTTTATGGAACCTATCCGGATAAAGGCGAGGGAGTGTTAACCAACTGGCGTTCGGCTCTGGTTAAGGGGAACCATCTCGCGGAAACCGCCAAAGAGCTGGATTTGGGATTTTACCTCTATTTAAGCCGCGGCGAAGAACGTTCCGGCGGGCGCAAGAAAAACTATATTTTAGCAAACACTCTTGAGGCTTTGATTGGCGCCATTTATCTGGACCGCGGTTACGATGCGGCCCATAATTTTATCGACAAAAATATTCTTGTTAAGCTTCCCCTGATTTTGGAACAGGGCCTGCATATCGATGCCAAATCACATTTTCAGGAAATTTCCCAGGAGGAGCTGGGCACTACGCCTGAATACAGACTGATTAAAGAAGAAGGTCCCGACCATGATAAAAAGTTCACCATGGGCGCTTATATTGGCGAAGAGTTGATTGCGGAAGGATCCGGCTCAAGCAAACAGAAAGCCGAACAGGACGCCGCTTTTAATTCCCTCAAAGTTAAGGGCTGGGAAAAATACACACTGAAAGGTAAAGAGGAATAATCTATTCAGCCGGCTCATGCTTTTGGACAGTTTTCGGAAACTGTTTTTTAAGGTGATGAAAAGCAAAAAGCAGCAGGCCACACATGGCCAGAAGCATAAAATCGGCCAGCCACTGGTTATAGTAACTGAGCATAATCGTCGAGAAAAATATGCCGGACCTTAATCCTACGGCCTGCCAGACAAATTTGGTTTCCCCCTTTATTAAAGCCAATATAACCAGCAGTGACAGCATCAGATCCATTGCCAGGTAAGCTGTATGCTGCACAAGCGGAGTAAATGCGTCCAGGGGATTCCCGTTAATCATCTTTGCAGCCTCCACCTTTAATGACCTTAATTGGACCAGTTCTTGCGTCCCGGCATCTGGAAGAGCTTTATTAACATCCATTGTCGCAACATAATTCATTCCAACAGAACTTACCAAAAGCATTACCCCCAGAATCAGGATTTCAATGCCACGCCAGCCAAAGCCAAAAAAGAGAGCTTCTTTAAAAGTTCTGATCTGTTTCATCAGTTTATCCAGCACCAGAAATCTTCCCAGTTCAAAAAACAGCCCCGATGAAATTCCCATGACCAGGGCAATCACAAGCGGATCACTATCTGCAAAGGCGGGCCACAGGGATGTCAGGTTCCCCATCACTGCCAGATAAAAAAATTCAATCAGCAGAAAATAAAAACCGGCCCTCCAGAACAATCTTTTTTCAAGCATCCACTTTTTACTTAACGCACGCGAAATGAAGATCGGGAAAAAAATAAATCCGGCACCAATCAGAAAAGATAAAACAATAAAAATCATGCTATTTAATTTCAAAAGTTACCGGGAACAGTCTTGTCTTCCCATCTATTTTAAGTTCAATAAAAGCTGTATATTTGCCGATTTTCATAATGTCCGCCGAGAAATTGATCAGGCCTTTGGCATCTTCAACGCCGGCCAAAGGCTGTGCCACAATCATTGAATCGGGTAAGCCCTGTTTTAAAACAACCATGTTCCCGAAAGATTCATAGATAGGTTGGAGTTGAACAGGTCTTCCATCTTTGGTTACAGCCAGGTTGAAATAATTAATCCCGCCGCTTTGCCCCGGGGATAATACAGCTTTCAGCTGGTAGCCGTCAGTAATCGCAATCATGTTTGGGGTAAGTCCCGGATAGTTGGGATTGGCCGGTGATTTTTCACGCACTACCAGTTCGTTAACCGAATCAACAAAATTATCCTTGATTGTCTTTGAAATTACGTAAGCGTAATAGGAGCCGGGATCGTCCATGTCGGCTTTAACGTTCCACTGGCTGTCCTTATAGTCAGGACTCAGATGCAGAAATTCGCGCAGGTTCGCGGAAATAAGGTAAAAATGCATCTTCTGGCCGTTAGCGGTTTTCAGATATTCGGGAGTCAAACTATTCCCCTTATCATTAAAGAAATCGAACTTAAGGGGCTGTGTTGCCAGCTTCTGGAAAAGGTTAATCTTGAAGAGTGATTTCCCTCTTACCGTTACAGGCCCTTCACTTTGATAAAGTATTTTCCTTTGATTAGTAGGAGTAGTGATTTCGGCCTCTGTAGACTGTGTATTGCTTAGTGCCGCCAGATTATTGGGATCGCTTATGCTTACGCTGATGGTTTGTTGACCGTTGCGTGCGCCCTTAACTGAAACCTGTTCCTGGCCGGCAGTTTCAGATTTCATTTTGCTGATCGACAGTATGACCATCGCTATTACAAGCACCACCCCCAAAAGGACAACGTAGAAAATAGGGTTTGCAAAAAAGTCCTGAAGGGATTTTTTTAAGTTTTTCTTTGTCATGGGATTTATTTTAATTTTTACTTAAGTGTGGATTTAAGACCATTGTAACTTTCCACAGCAGTTCGTTGGCATATTATATCGTGGCATCAATTTAGGCAATGTTTAAGCTTTGATTTAGCCAAAAGTTTATAAGAAATCTTGACGCCACACCCGTTAGCACTCTATAATGAGGAGTGCTAAATAATTAGAAAAGCCATGAGTAACAAACTTTGCGACATCTGTAAAAAAAATCAGGCCACTAACAGGGTCAAGGTTGTCCAGGGAGGGCGGGAAAAATATCTGGATCTCTGTAACCAGGATTATCGCCGTTTACAACAGCAGGCCCAAAAATCTTCCCCTTTTGAAATGTTATTTAAGGGACATGATTTTTTCAGTGATTTTTTTAATGATTTTTATGATTTTGACTCCGACGGGAACAGTTTTACCTCCGCCGATGGGAGAACTTCAGATGGGGGAAGGGGAAAGCGCAGTTCCCGCGAAGCTGTGGATCTGGACAAGTATCTTTCCAGCCACGCCAAGGAGCTGATCCAGCGTGCCGCCGCCATCGCGCGGCAGCAGTACGGCCGTCGTGAAGTGGACACTGAACACCTGTTACAGTCGCTTTGCGATAGTGATGTTGTGCTGGAAATTTTCAAACAGTTTAAAATTAATGCCGAAGACATTAAGGGATTTATTGAATACAACGCTCCCAGGGAAAATCATAAGGACGCTTCCGACATGGATATTTCACCGCGTCTTAAAAAAGTTCTGGAACTTGCTTTTCAGTCTTCCAAAGAACTTGGCCACGGTTATGTGGGCCCCGAACATTTACTGATTGGTCTTGCGGAAGAAGAAGACGGTATGGCTGGTGAGCTTTTACGCAAGTACGGTCTTACGCCGGAAGCTTTGCGCCAGAAAGTAGTAAAGGTTGTGGGTAAAGGCGCTGAAGAAGGCAAAGTAAACACTGCCACTAGTACCCCCAGGCTCGATAAATATTCACGTGATCTTTCGGCTTTGGCGCAGGCTGGAAAACTTGATCCGGTCATTGGCCGGGCCGAAGAGATTGAAACAACCATTGAAATCCTTTCACGCCGCACCAAGAACAACCCTGTTTTAATTGGCGAACCGGGTGTCGGCAAAACGGCCATTGTGGAGGGATTGGCCCAGCGCATTGTGAACCGGGACGTTCCAGAAACCCTTCACAATAAACGCGTCATTGAACTTAACCTAAATTCCCTTATTGCCGGAGCCAAATACCGTGGCGAGATGGAAGAGCGGATGAAAGAAGTGCTGGATGAAATTTCGGAACACCGTGATGAACTGATTGTGTTTATCGATGAGATCCACACCATTCTTTCTGCCGGCGTTGGCGGTGATGAAGGCGGACTGAGCGTGGCCAACATTATTAAACCGATGATGGCGCGCGGGGAACTTCACCTTATTGGGGCAACCACTCTTAATGAATACAAGAAGTACATTGAAAAAGATGCGGCGTTGGAAAGGCGCTTTCAGCCAGTCTTTGTGCCCGAACCTACCGTAGAACAGGCCATTGAAATCCTGCGCGGATTACGGGATAAGTATGAAGCCCACCACAAGGTAAAGATTACCGACGAGTCTATTACCGCTGCTGCCGAACTTTCGGCGCGCTACATCGCCAATCGTTTCTTGCCGGATAAAGCTATCGACCTGATTGATCAGGCTGCTTCACGTGTGCGCATCCAGTTTCTTTCGCAATCGGCCGATCTGCAAAAAATCAATGATGATCTGATGCGCGTAACCCGCGAACTGGAAGCAGCGGGGGCCCATAAGAAGACCAGTGATGTCGCCGATCTCACTGCAAAGTTCAAGCAATTGAGTGCCAAACGCGATGAGCTGAATGCCAACT
Source organism: Candidatus Altimarinota bacterium (assembly GCA_017994125.1). Classification (GTDB taxonomy): domain Bacteria; phylum Patescibacteriota; class Gracilibacteria; order UBA1369; family UBA1369; genus JAGOLJ01. The sequence goes on along the minus strand of JAGOLJ010000012.1, from coordinate 7,905 downwards.
GGAAAAAAGAAAAGGGAGTCTCCACGCCTGAAGTTAAAATCAGGCACATCGCTGAAGTTATTTCAAAAATAACCGGTATACCTGTAAAAGAACTTACCCGGGAAGAAAAAGACAAGCTTCTGCAAATGGAAGAAAAACTGCACGAACGCATCATCAGCCAACACGAGGCTATCAATGCCGTCAGCAATGCCATCCGTGTTGCCCGCGCCGGCCTTAATGAAAAGAACCGTCCGCAGGCGTCATTTATGTTCCTTGGGCCAACCGGCGTAGGCAAGACCGAACTGGTTAAAGCTTTAGCCTGGATGGTCTTTGGCGACGAAAATGCCATTGTCCGTCTGGACATGAGCGAGTACATGGAAAAACACGCTGTTGCCCGTTTGATTGGTGCTCCGCCGGGGTACGTTGGTTATGAAGAAGGCGGCCAATTAACCGAAAAGGTCAAACGCAGGCCATATAGTGTCATTCTTTTGGATGAAATCGAAAAAGCCCATCCTGATGTTTTTAACATCCTGCTTCAGGTTTTGGATGATGGCCGGCTGACTGACGGCAAAGGCCGCACTATTGATTTCACCAACACCATTATCATTGCCACCAGCAACCTTGGCGCCGACCTTATCCAGCAAAATGTCATAACCAAAGGCAAAGCGAAAAAATCCTATCCTGAGCTTAAAAATGAGCTGCTTAATCTGCTACGTTCATATTATCGCCCGGAATTCTTAAACCGCATTGATGACATCATTGTTTTCCAGTCTTTAAATAAAGAGGATATTGAACAGATTGTCAGGCTTCAGTTAAAACGCCTGGAAGCAACAGCCCGCGCCCAGGAAATAACCCTGGAGTTTGATCCAGGCTTAATCGACCACATTGTGGAAGAAGGTTACAGCCCCGAATTTGGCGCGCGTGAAATCCGCCGTAAAATAAAAACCGCAGTGGAAAACCAGTTGGCGCGTGAAATCATTGCGGGCAAAATCAAACCTGGCGACAGGGTAACTGTGCTGTATAATAAAGACGGAAGGGAAGTAGTCTTTAAATAACAGCAATGACCGAAGTGATTGTCTTTGATGTTGGAGGTACGCTTTGCGAAGGTAGCATCCATAATTTTCTCAAAAAAGCATACAGGATTCTTGATCTGCCTCCTGCCAAAAGAGTCTGGAATAAAAACGAAGTCATTTTCGACAAGCGCCTTAATCTTGGCTTAATTACAGTCCAGGAAGCTTTTGAAAAATTTTTCGGGATGAAAATTCCTCCACTTAAAATGAAAAAACTTGTCGCCATCTGGACCTCCAACTGGATCCGCTCACAGGAAATGAAAGCTTTAGTTAAACGGCTTGGTAAGTCTTTCCGCCTCGCCATTCTTTCCAATTCCGATCCCTCCAATTCCCCCATTTTTGAGAAAAAAGGTTACTACAAACCGTTTGAAGTAGTTGTCCTTTCGCATGAACTTCACACCGTAAAACCACAGAAAAAGATTTACCAGATTTTACTGAAAAGATTAAAAACCACCGCTGACAAATGTCTGTTTATTGACGACCAGCTGGATTGCCTTATCCCAGCGCAGAAAATGGGGATGAAAGTTATCCAGTTTAAAAACATCAGGCAGTTGGAAAAGAATTTAAAAGCAATTATGTAGGGAATTAAGAATCTGTTAACAGAATTTTAATGTCATATTGATAATTTGCCCCCGTAAAGCCAACATGATCTTTAAAAGATTGGGGCTAAGGAACTCAAGCAAAGGATAAGTAAAAATGACATCATTAACAATTCTCCACATGAACAAAAAACACCTCAACCTCGCGCTGGTGGCGCTGACACTGGGTGCCCTGTTTCTGGGCGCCTGTGAAGACCGCCCAGGGGCGAAAACCTGTCTGGGAGCGGAATGTTTTAATTCTCCATCCGGGCAGGGTGGAACACAGCAGGGGGCTAACCAGGGTGGGAATACCCAGGGCCAGAGTGAACAGGCATTGCCGCCAGGCGTCTGGGAACCATCTCCTTGGGTTGGAGGCGATCCGCCCAAACTCTCTACTCAGCAGAATCCGGAAGCAAAGGTTATTTTCTCGGTGCCATCTGAGTGGGTTTATGATTGGGAATCATCCCAACGGGCTTTTCTTTTCAAGCCGGCACAGGAAAACAAAATCCCCTATGTCATGGTTGAAGTATGGGGATGGCCGACTTCCAAACAGCCGTCTTCCGCCAAACAGGCCGCAGAGGAAGATTACTACAATGCTCTTGTGGTGGCCGGCGGTGATTGGAAAGATCTGGTGAAAATGGCCGAAGACACAGTAGGAAACCACAAGGTTTGGGTCGTCACATCTCCTTCGTCCGCGCTTGGAAGCGTCACCTACGTGAGCAGCATTTTCTTTGAAAAGGACGGAAACGTCTATGATGTTGAAATCGGGGACGTTTTCCAGACTCAGAAGGATGCAATTCAGAAAATCATCGAAACTGTTCACTTGAAGTAACTCATCAGGGCAGCAGAAAGGGCAGGTGAAAAATGAAATCCACGCAAAACAGCAGGCACCTCTTGCAGGTGCTTGTTGCTATCATGGTTGTTTGCTGTGTCCGCCTGGCTGGAGCTGGTGATCCGCCAAAGCAGATCCAAAGCGGACTGTGTGTCAGTTTCTCTCTTCAGGATATTCCTGTCGGGGATTTTGACACAGCCAACGGGGCAGTATTCCCCGAAGCCAGCATGCGCATCACCCAGCATTACAATAACTCCAAAGAAGAAGGGTACTGTAACGTTGGGAATTTGCAGCCTCCGGCGACCAGCGACAGCTGCAAGGGACTTACCATCTGGTACGGCCATGATGGCATCGATATCCATGAATTGGGTGTTACCGAAGGAATCAATCCAGTCAACGCCATCCAGTCAGGATATGTGGTGGCTTCAGTAAAACAGCTGAGTCCGGGTACCTGGGGCGAAAGCATCATCATCGCGACACGTACCAACTCCTACTCATCGGAAATCATTACCCATCACTACCATCATCTGCACGCAACGCAGGATGGAAATGACACTTCTACCTACACTACCACCCGGCTCTACAACGCCTGTGAAAAAGTAAATCGCGGCGATGAAATCGCCAGGATGGGGCAGTCAGGTACTGGAGCCACTCATCTGCATTTTGGCGTTCGTCGCTGGAAAAACATTGGCGAGCTGCAAAGTGCCCTGCAGAGTGGAGGCGCCGCAATCTACGGCTACGGCTACTCCTTCGGCGACAATAGCAGGCTGGCAAAACATCTGGATCCTGAACGCCTGCTCCGCAACATCTTCTCTGAACTCCAGACCGATGGGAATTCGGATCCCGCTTTTGGATGGGCAACGGCTTACATTCTGCAAATGCGCCAGAAGGGGATTGAATTCGGCCTTTTCGATGGAAGTTTTGGAGCCGCGGAACTGGTTAAGCGGCGCGAAGCGGCCCGGTGGATTAAAATCGCCGGCGCCGTCCAGGACTATAGCGGCAATAGTGCCACATTTCCTGATGACGTCCCCGCCACAGATCCGGACTTCATCTACATCGAATCGCTTGCCCGTAATACGTTAGCGCCACCAGTGGTGAACCCGGATCACAGTTGCTACGCCTACACCAAACGCTTCTGTCCGGACAACAATGTCAGCCGGGCCGAGGCCTTGAAAATGGTCATCCTGGCTTTCTTCCGTGACGGATTCCTGAAAGTCCATAACGACTATTTCTGGCGCGCGCAAAAAGCCCTGGCCACGTCTTTGGCAGGGAAGTTTGACGACGTGAATCCGCTCTACTGGTATTCCGAGTACGTCTACTACGGTTCAACCATCGGTTTGGTAACCGAGCAGAAGTATTTCCGTCCGGATGAGACAATCAACCGTGCCGAGCTTTCCAAGTGGATCATCGTGAGCCTCTGGCACAAAAACGGGTCATCGGGGGATACCTCCTGTAACGGGATTTTCTGTGGAGAAGGTACTTACTGCGACTCATCCGTCAAAGAGTGCATGCCTCTCCCTGAATGTATCCCATCCGAAACGCAGCAATGCGAAATGGGCGGAGGATACGACAAATGCGCCAGCGCCCCGGATTGCTTTGCCGGGCAGACCTTTGAGCAAAGCTGCAACGGCAACGGCAAGCAGACCCTCACTTGCCTGCCCGATTGTACCTGGGGCGAATGGAGTGCCTGCAGTATTTCTGCCGCCTGCACTGTGGGACAGTCGGTTTCATGTGGCAACTGCGGAAGCTCGACCTGCGTAAATGGACAATGGGGCGTGTGCCAGAATCAGGGCAGCTGTACCCCGTCACAGACGCAGAGCCAAAGCTGCAACGTTAGCGGCACGCAAAGCCGCACCTGCAGCCAAGGCTGCCAGTGGGGCGATTGGGGGACTTGCAGTTACACTCCGCCAACCTGCACCGACAAGTACATCGCCCAGACACTCAACATCTGCTTCGACAATCCTGGCAGCAGCGGCAACCCTGTTATCTGCATGGAACTGAAGCAGATTAACCAGGCCTCCTGGCAATACCGTGCCTGCAGGCCCACAGGTGTCTTTGGCAGCAACGGAGCACAAATCAAATACAGGCTCCTTGATGCCAATCAGGGCGTCAATTTTACTTACTTTACTGAAGACTCAGGCAATCAGTGTACAGCCTGGCGTGACTTCAGTGTTGCTTATCTTAGTGGTTACGGTGCCAGTAATGGCGCCGGCCTCTACGTTGAAATCCTTTCCCCCTCCACCTGCACTCAAACGGCTTGTACTTACAAGACCGGTGAGAGCACTATCCATAAAGAGTGCCAGTAGCTTCCACACCCGGTCGCTTCAATCATTCCTCAATGAGGCCAATCCTCAACGCGACCTTAACCGGGAAAGTCCAATAACCCGGGAAAGTGGTGAGCTCCGGCCACCCGGCTTAACTTAAAGCCTGCGGCATCCCTAAAGATGTTGCAGGCTTTTCACCTTAACATAAATCCTTTTGTTTATTTTAATCCCTTTAGAGTAAAATACTTTTAAGTTTTAAAAATAAACCTAAGTCCTTAAAATCAACCTTCCAATGCTAAAAAGATTTTTTCTTAATCTTATACCGGCTGTAGTTCTTCTTACAGCTGTCATTTTACTGCAAACCGGTATCGTTCTTGCAACTACTGAAGGCTCATCATCTGGTTATGATCCGGTGACAACCGATTCCTCCATCACCTTCACAGCCACTTTAAATAACGATGGATCAGTAACGACCACCTGGAGTAAATATGCGCACGCCGAGGCTTTCACTTTTTACAAAGTCATCCGCTCATCCACCAACCGGAGTCCGGTTTATCCCGATGACGGCTACATTTATTATGATGGCAACATTGATACGCTTTCCTACACCGACCAAGAAGCTCCCGATGGCACCAGTTATTATCGCGTTTGCCAAATCGCCTCACCAAAACGGTATTGTTCATCCACTGTTGTTACCATAACAAAATCAGGAACAACTGGAACAAGTACCAGTACAGACCAGACCCCCGTTCCAACCCTATATACTGAAACAAGCACAACCGAATCTTCAACTACCCCTGAACCTGCGGTGACATCCGTAGAAATGGTTCCAGGCTTTAATGATGTGCCGGTTACCAATTTTGCAGCTGACTGTATTAAAAATCTTGCCAGTAAAAATATTATTGTTTCCGGCGCTGCTGGTGAAGCGGCAGTTTCTTTCCGCCCGGAAGAAACTGTTAATCGCGCTGAATTTTTGAAACTGGTTATGACAGCTTATTATCCGGATGTTTCAAAATATAATAATCAATTCTGTTTTAAAGACGTAGGGCCTGTTGCCTGGTATGCCCCGTATATCTGCGGAGCATACAGCCAGGATCTGGTAAGCGGTTACACGGATGGTTATTATCGTCCGGCCAAGTGGATCACTCGGGCTGAAGGCGCTGCCATACTGGTTAAATCCCTGCACCTGCCCCTAGAGACATGGGAAAATGTTCCTTTTACAGACGTGTTATTTGAGTGGCAGCAAACTGTTGTCGCAATGGCTTACAAAAAAAGCCTTATCAACGGATATAACCAATATCAGTTCGGCCCCAATGATTTCCTGACCCGTGCCCAGGCAGCCAAGCTTATCTGCAACGCCCAGAGTAATTTTTCAGTTCCCCTGGAAGGACCAGTTCCGGTGATTAAATCCTCAGAAAATACCGCTCCACCATCTATTATCACCAGTTCCATCAACAGGAGCGCTCCGCTTATTATCAATCATTTAAATACCGATTTAAGCAAAGTTCCCGCCGATTACATTAGTTCCGCCAAATCGTTTTTTAGGATTGCCTATGGCCACACTTCTCATGGCAGCCAGCTTTTGACTGGGATGGATCTTTTACCGGAAAAAGCAGGAGCTTTATACAGCTATAGCAGTGACGGATCAGGCAGTTCCTTATATCTGAATGACAGTCTCTTAACCGGTGACCTCGGCGGAAATTGGGCAACCCAGACCCGCGCACTTCTGGCCAACAACACGAACCAGATCAATACCGTGATGTGGTCATGGTGTGGACAGCTCTCATCTATGACCACCGAGGAAGTTTCCACCTATTTGAATACTATGGCCCAGCTGGAAAAAGATTTTCCCGGTATAGTTTTTATTTACTTCACAGGCCATCTGGATGGAACAGGGGAATCGGGACAGCTAAATAAAAACAATGAGCAGATCCGCGCGTTTGCCCGTAACAACAATAAAGTCCTTTTCGATTTTGCGGATATTGAAAGTTACAATCCGGACGGTGCGTACTTTTTAAATCTGGCTGCCACCGACGGCAACGATTATAGCAGCGGCAAAAACTGGGCAAGCGAATGGTGCGCGGCCAACAGCACGTCACCGCTTTGTGCCTCTAACTCCTGCGCTCACTCCACCAGCTTAAATTGCAACCTTAAAGGCCGGGCAGTTTGGTGGATGTTGGCGCGTCTGGCCGGATGGGAAGGTGTTTAATTCGATGCCTTTCCGGGCCTCAGGCTTTCCAGGTCTATAAAATATTCCTTGGGATTGGATGGATTAACATAAAGGTCTACGGCATCACCTACTTTAACCGTGTTGGTAAGATCATTTCTGTAAATGGTATCACTCTTTAAGGTAACCGTGTTCCCGTTTTGTGTACAGGCTACAATAACCTTTTGTCCGCGGACATGGTTAATGCTGGTCGAAGTACTTTCAAAAGATTGGACTGTGGCAGACGCTTTAATTCCGGTAGTTCGTAGTTTCTGTTTAAGTTGTTCTTTAGTTATTTTTTTGAAAAAGGAAATACCTCCGATCGAGATAAAAATCACAGCCATAAATGCCAGGATTGAAGGGCCGAACCATAAATAGGCAAAAGAATTTATTTTTGCCTCATTCGGATTTTCAGAATTATAGACAACTTCAACAACCGAATTTATCTGGGGTGAAAACGATGTTGAAAGATTTTCGGTAAATCGAACCGTTTCACCTTTTAAGGTTTTGTATTCGACAACCGGATAATAACTGCTCTTCCCTTTGGATGATGTCTGTCTCTCAAAGTCAACAACTATCCCCTTGCTGATGGACGATTTGTTTAGAAAATTAATATTATTGGAAGTCATAACAATAAAAATTCCCAGAAAAACAACGCCCGCAGCCAGGAAAATCGCAAAAGTAAAAAAGGAAGCATCCTTAAAGCTTTTACTATTAACCGGAATACGTTCACTTGTTAATCCAGGCATAACAGGCGGAGCTTTACCGGTAATTATAGCGACCTTCTGCTTGAAATTCTTGAACTTGCTCAAGGCCGCCAGTACCGCAATTAATCCCAAGACACTAAGCAGAAGAGGAAAGAACCAGAGATTAAAAAATCCTCCAACTCTTGCTGACTGAGGATCAGAAGTTTTATAAATCACTTCCACCTGTTTTCCTTCCGTCATGGATTGATCGGTAATGGAAGGAGTGAAAG
>JAGOLJ010000011.1 GCA_017994125.1 Candidatus Altimarinota bacterium | reverse complement strand
ACTCCGTCTTCACCTTCCCAATCACGGGTCTGAATGCGGCCTTCAACATAAACCTTGCTGCCCTTGCGAACAAACTGGCTGCAGATATCTGCCAGGGTCCTCCAGGCTACAATATTATGGAACTCAGCCCTTTCCTGCTTCTGTCCACTTTGATCTTTCCATACAAAATTGGTCGCAATGCTAAAAGAAGCAACTGTTGTTCCGCCTGGAATCTGCCTTACTTCGGGATCACGGGTCACATTGCCAATCAACTGGGCCCTATTTAATGACATCGCCATAATAAATCGATTAAGAGTAAATAATTTTCACAGCCACCCAAATATATAAACGCTCCTCCTCAAAGTAAAGGCAGACTTCCCTTTCCGCAGTTGACATCGGTTATCACCTCCAGCCTCGATTTACTTTTGATGATCTGATCATAGCTGCCAAAAAAGAATCCGCTCACAAATGCAAGCGCAACCGTAAGCACTACAACTATAACCGCAAAATATAAATCCTTCTTCCCGGGGACCGCCGCGCCTAAAAATTTACCCATTCTTTTTGAATAAAAAATTGTTTGCTAATGCCATATACTTACCCTAGTATGCCCCCGTAAAGCTTATAAAAATCAACAGATGTCTACGTACGCCTTCATCCTGGGCCGCAAAAACCAGCTTTCCATCGCGGAACTATGCGCTGTGCTTGGCAAACAGGACAAAATCATTGAAATCAACGACGAAACACTGATCGCCGACCTTTCGGAACCCCTGACCAATCCCCAATACTCACTCAACAGGCTGGGCGGAGTAATCAAAATTGTCGAACTTATTTCTGAACTCCCGGTTAGCGCCCCACGCGACCGCATCGCCCTGGAAATATCGGCACATCTTTTCCAAAAATTTAAAGACCATGAAACCAAGTTCAAATATGGAATCAGCGCCTACAGTCTTCCACAAAAACCTGAACAATTTCTAAACAGGATCTTAAATCTGGTAAAAAAATCCTTAACCGCAGATGGACTAAAAAGCCGCTTCATCAACAAAAACTTCAATAATCTGGAAAATGCCGCCATTAAAGGTGAAAAACTGCTGGCCGAAGGATCCGAAATTGTCATTATCCAGGGCCGCAGCAAATACTTTATTGGCGAAACCGTCGCCCTCCAGGATTTTGAAAATTACAGCAAACGCGACTTTGACCGCCCGGCCCGCGACGCCAAACTAGGCATGCTTCCACCAAAACTGGCCCAAATCCTTATCAACCTGGCCGGACTCACCAGTCTGCAGGAGCCAATAAAGAGCACCATCTACGACCCTTTCGTAGGAGTAGGAACAATCCCAACTGAAGCCTTATTGCTCGGCTTCAAAGTAATTGGCTCCGACATCAGTTCCGTTATTATCGAAAAAAGTCGCAAAAATATCGACTGGACCATTAAAGAATTCAACATTTCGCAACCGGATTTAAGGCTGTTTGCAAAGGACGCTACCACTTTGATTACCCATGATCTGCCAGAAAAAGTAGACGCCATTGTCACCGAATCCTATCTTGGCCCACCGCAGGCCATCTTGCCTTCTCCGGGCGACATGGCCAAAATCTTCAGCAATATTACCAGCATCGTCACGGGCTTTTTCCAGGCCATTCATCCAATCCTAAAACCGGGAACCCCAGTAATCATAACCTTCCCGGCTTACCGCGACAAAGGCCGCTTCCATTTTATTGAAGATCTGCCCTACGCCATTGAACAACTTGGTTTTAGCGCAATAACCATGATCTCCGAAGAAATCATCAATAATAACAGCCTCCGAACCTTCGAAAGGAAAAGCCTGATTTATGACCGCCCCGACCAGGTAGTGGGCCGTGAAATCTGGAAGTTCATCAGAAAATAATTGTTTTGATTGACAACCATTCGAAAATAAATATAATCGACCCAGACAACAACTAACCTGACAGCCTTGAAAGCCCAAAAGCTTCAAAATCCGACAACGACAACAACTCCAGCACAAGCTGCAGGTTTCTTTTTTGGCTTCTTCTTCTTTAACCTCTAGGAGAGCCCTTTAAGCTAGGAAAACAACAAACAAGGCCTCTCCACAACGAGAGGTATTTTTTTATCTATAAATTTTAACAACAATTATCATTAACCCACCAAACCCATGCCAAACTCAACTGAAAACGAAACAACCGGAACAATCTACCGCGACGGATTCGAAGTCTCTCCCAATTACTGGGGTGCAGGAGGTAACGAAAAATCCCCTGATGAAATAGAAGAAAGCCCGCAAGAAATCGACTCAAAACCAGCGACAGACAAGAAAATCGCTGACCAGCAGGAAAACATCCGCGACCAGATAAGACACCCGCTCGAAGGAAATTACGGCTGCCCATAAGCAAAAACACTTTATTTAAACCATTAACCCTAAATACCACATGTCACAAAAAGCCCCCTACCTGGATTACCTGGACTACGCCGCTGACCACTGCCAGGAAATGCGAAAAAAAGAAGCTCACACAGCACCCCAAAGCACGACTGATGATCCCATCCAAAATGGATCAACTCAAACAGCTACCGCCGTCAAAAGCGCCATTAATGCCGAAGCTGCACCAAAAAACCAGCCTGAACCGGCGCCGGAAACCAGACCGGCATCACCTATGGGTCAACTAAAACACCAGACCAGACCATCCGCTCCAGCCCCGGAAAACAGCAAAAGCTCAATCCCCCCAAAGGAATAAAAGCTCTCCTTGACGCAGTGTTACGAAGAGGGTGCTAAAAAAGGGATGCTTAAAAAGTCTTAAAAGGCCATCCCGACACAAAAAACTCTCCTAACAGCCAAACTTAGCACCTCCAAAAACCATATTGAAATTGGCCAAATTCTTCTATATATTAGTCCTGCTTTTATCGGCGGTCATACGTGCACACATGGCCGCCTCCAATTGAAAACTAGGCATTCCCCTGTAGCTCAATGGTAGAGCAACCGGCTGTGAACTCACTTTCTTATGAAAGATAAAAGAAAATACGCCGACCGCGCTGAATACTTAAAAGCTGCTGTAGCCAAACGCAGAAAAAACATCAGGCAACAAGCAATTTCGTATAAAGGCGGAAAATGTCACCTTTGCGGTTATAACAGATGCATCGAAGCTCTCGAATTCCATCACTTCGACACAAATAAGGAATTCGGAATTTCCCAGAAAGGATATACAAGAAGCTGGGAAACAGTAAAAAAAGAACTCGATAAATGCATTCTGTTGTGCGCTAACTGCCACCGCGAAGTAGAATCAGGCGTCACGCAGCTTTCTGGCAAAAGCCAGATTGAAACTCGCTGGGATAACGGTGAAAGCTAAAGCCAAGACTAAGGCCACGCCAACACCGTGGGAACTCCTTAACTGGAGAGCTCCGTAGAGACTAAATACCAGCGCACCTAAAGCATTTGCCACGGTGAAGATATAGTCCACGCTTAATGGAAACATTAGGACAAGTGTAACCGGTAGGTTACTGGTTCGAATCCAGTCGGGGGAGCCAAAATTAAAAAGCCTCATAAGAGGCTTTTTTGTTATCTCAAAAACATCACTATCAGCTCATAGCATGTAAACTCCAAAGTACGTCTGTTTAAATTCATGGTCTCTTAAAAATTTTCGTCTTAAGTGTCTTTTCTCCATCCTATACAGACACACTATTAACTTTAACATCCATTGATAAACAATATAAAAGACGTCCTATTTCTTAAACCAGGAAAAAAACATAAATAGCCCCAAAACAAGGCCAACTATTGCAAGTACCAGCACATATGGAGAAAAAATATTCGCCCAATATGCTCCAGCTGCAACTCCCAGACAGAACACGGCAATTTTCACGAGCACAATTTCCCACCATTGCATTGTTTTGGCTTTAAAGAAATCCATAATTTTATGGTTAAAAAATAGACTCAATTAAAATACCATTTGAACGCTACCACATTATCTTGAACCAGGCTACCTACGTAAAATGATGAAAATCATATAAAGCAGATAACAGGCAAGGAATGAGGCCCCGGAAACTTTGCCGATCGCTTTACGGAAATATCCCACGATAAATAAAAAAATGCTGATTGCGATCATGATTGCCACATCAATCATCATGGCGGATGAAAGATCAAACGGCGCAGCTGTTACCACACATCCCAAAACAAAGAATATATTTAAAGTATTGCTGCCAATAATGTTTCCGATGGCGATTTCTTCTTTTCTTTTAATAATCGCCACAATAGTGGTTACTGCTTCGGGTAAAGATGTCCCGATGGCCACGATGGTAAGGCCTATTAAACTTTGGCTTACTCCAAAGTACGCGGCCAGACCGACTGCATTATCCACAACCAGTTTCCCGCCCCCGATTACCGCCAGCAACCCTCCGATGATCTTTATCATCAGCCAGACCATACTTTCTTTTGCATGTATTTCACCCTTAACCTCAATTGCCGCCTCCAAAGACTGACTACTTTTGAAACTACCAAAGATATAGAATAAAAATACAAGCAGAAATGATATAAGGATAAGCCCGTCGCCCCTTGTCAGCCGGTCAACGGTACCCTGATGATTCTGGAAAAAACGGTCAAATCCCAAAATGAAAAGGACGAATCCCGAAAGTATTATAAAAGGGATATCGCGTTTAATAAGGCTATCAGGCTGCATTTTAACAGTTATTATCATCCCACAGATCCCCAAAATCAAAGCTATATTGGCGATATTGCTCCCTACGATATTGCCCATGACAAGCTGGCCGTTATTGGAAAATCCGGCTAAAAGGCTGACCATGAATTCCGGCAGGCTTGTACCGAGCGCCACAAGGGTGACCCCGATGAAAAAATCAGAAACGCGCAGTCTTCGCGCCATCCCCGCACCCCCATCCACAAAAACCTCAGCGCCCTTTATCAATGCCGCGAATCCAAGCAGGAGAAGTAGGATGATCCAGAACAATGTCATGCTTCTTTAAGAAAAGAGTTATTACTCTTAAACTATAACAAAAAAATCAGTCTTTGCCCATAAAAAGCCGCATGCGGAAACAGAGCAAATCTCAATTAGCAAACGCCAAAATCGGCTTCAAAGTGCGCCTTTTTATGCACCTGTCCGCCGCATAATTCAACCCCGCCTCTTTTGAACAGAAAGCTACGCCTATGCCGGCATGGCGTATCGCGCATTCGTCCCTGGCGTCATCACCCACCATAACAACATTGGCGAGGGCAATCCCGTATCTTGCGATCAATTCCAATATGGCATTAGTCTTACAGATATTGTGTGAACAAATACCATTCTCCCGATGAATAAAAAACGAGGGGATATTGACTTCACCCGTGGCGACACTATCAGAAAATTCAAGTACGTGAGCCAGTGTAAAATCAGCGCCGATCTTGTTTTTTATATGTTCCGTAACGCAATCATAACTATGAGAAAGTATTCCCGTGACATAACCTCTTTCTTTAAGCTTTTTGATGGTTATTTCGACACCATCCGCCATCGGTATAAGGTCTGCAATTTCTATAATCTGGTTTAACCTGATACCTTTCAGCAGCTTCGCCACCATTTTCGTCGTAACCATTTCATCATTATTCTGTGCCCGAATTCTTTTCAGTTTTTCCGAAAATCCAAGTTTCAGCGCGGCCGTATTGATAAAAGAGCCTCTCAGGAGCGTATTATCCATATCAAACAAGGCCATCTTTTTCAGGCCTAGCAAAGCTTCCTTTACCGAATAATCCATCTGATCCCTGAGCAAGTCTATAATGCCCAGATAATCCAGGTTTTTATATGAGTTCAACGGAGCCCTTTTTAAAATCGCCCTGGACACCTCTCTAGCCATTTTACCCAGCTGCTGCCATGACTTCATCTTATGATCAATTCTTCCCAAACCCACCTCCTTTATTCGTGCCTTCATATTGTACATATCTATTAAAATACCGATATCAACACCGTAATCGTTTTCAAACTGAATTTTCTCAAAAAAAGACTTCCTCCCGGCAATCATACCGCTCAAAGGCTGGTTAAAAACAGTCAACTCAGGAACCAGAAGACTCAAAAGAGGCTTTGCCACAAGTCCCGTGACCCGCCCGGCTTCCCTGTCAAAAGTCCCTTTCACAAAATCCGCTTCGTCGCTGACAATGGGATCCGTCAAGACTTTAATTACATCTATATCATATTTCTCAACATCCCCGTCCAGATAGACAATCACATCACCCTTGGATATCAACAAACCATCCTTCATTGAAGCCCCCTTCCCCAATTTAGTCGTATTTACCACAATGGCTCCTGCTTTCTTTGCCTCGAACACTGTATCATCAAACGACTTGTCATCGACAACAATAATCTCCCCAACCTCCGGCTGCTCCCTTAAAAACCTCACGATGTTACCTATTGTCTTTCCCTCATTCAAAACCGGAATTATGACAGAAATCATAACAACTAAGATTTAGACATGTATGTTGCAATTTAATCCATATTTTATATTTTGTAAATAATACGGCACTGCAAATTTTCACATACTGTAAATGGCAGCATTTTCTATATTCTATCTAACGATATATCCCCAAAAAAACGTTCGGGTAGCGCCAAGTCGGGGGAACCAATTTTTGCTTAGTAGCTTATTTAAGTTGCTTCTTATCAATTCGACCTGTCGCGAAATGAAAATACTCGGGTGCACGATACCCATCATGCCTTACCCCGATAATTTTTCTATCAATGTCTTTCGAATCAAGATCATCTTCAATAAATAATCCCATCCCGGCCAATGATGATTTCAAACCCGCCGGTTCAAACCCCGAAATCATCGGCTCCCCCGTGTTCTTCATAAATGACAGTACCCGCTTAAATTTGTCCGAAGATTTTTCGGAATCAAACGCCTCCTTTTCCAGATAATCAAACGTCATCGCACTGCCATCTTCCGCAATCCCGACCACCTGCCCGAATGTGGAAAAGACTGCATCAATGGTCAAGTAATACGTCACGCCAAGCCAGCTAAAAAAGGCTGGTTCATCGGTTCGGAAACCAGATTTCTGCAATACTTCAGCCAAATTACCCTCTTCAAAATCCACAGGCACGAAACACAAATTTTCCGGCACTTTCAATCCGGCCGCAAGCAAGCGCTTATATTTCATTTCCTGCGTAGCCGGATAGTCAACTTCAAATATCCTCAAGCCCTCAAAGCCACCTGAATTCCTGAACGCAAAAGTATCCATCCCTGCCCCCAAAAGAACATATTGCCTTATCCCCTGTTCATAATACTTTTTCAATTTATCCTCCGCATAACCTGACCGTGCCAAAGTTACCGCTGCAGTATGCGCACGCATAAACCCAGCCATTGCCGCCTCTTCATTGGCACATTTAGAATAAAGTTCCGGGTCCAAAAACTTCAGTGCCAATGCCAGGTTCCCCGCAAAAAAAGAACGTTCCTGATCTGTAAAAAAACGATCAGCAATAAAATCATCAAAAATTTTAGGCTCATCATGCATCACGTGATAAGCCCTTACAAACGCTGTCACCAGTGCAGTGATGCTGGCCTGCTTTTTTATCATTAGAAAAAATTAAGATATCTATACAGTAAATATCATATTTGGGGAATTTTATCAAGACACCTGGCAGACGCTTAGAAAGGGACCCGGCACAGATATCATCCGTGCCGGGAACAGGTATGAGTGGAAGAATGTGCCCGCGAGTTGCCCCGAAACACTATCAATACCAGCTCACCGTAAGAGGGAACATCACCAGCCACTGGAGGAGCCGACCACGAAGTCGTCTGCGGCGTCAAGCCATTCATCCCCACAGTTCGGAGCTGTAGGCGATGTGGTCGCATCGCCCGGATTGTAGTCGAGACACTTGTCGTGGTCGAAACAATCCTTTGTATAATACCGATTATAACAGTACCACGAATTGCACGGACAGCCCGGGCCACAACGGCCCTGGCATGCCGGAGCCGCCGTACCGCAGTAGTCGGTGACCGAGCGATAGCCCAGGTAGTCGGTCCAGTATGCCGTTGCGATCTTGTTGGTGCTGGTCCGCTTGCACTGCCAGAGGTAAAGGAACCGCTAACGAGAGCCGGAGTGAAGTTGTCGAAGCTGAGCACCTCCTTGTCGACATTGACTGCACTTGACTTACTATCAATGTTTGAATCACCGAATTATTTTAGTGAAACAAACTGTTTTCCGGTATCAATAACCTTACTCAATTTCCCAAAGGGAATTTCAATATAAGCTGCAGCGGAATTGGAAAGGTCAGCGCCACCATAAGCTCCAACCCTTTCCTTATCAAACCGCCTGAAATAAATAATAAGAGAATTCCCAGTAAGATTAAAATTCTGGAAATTTTCTTCCTTTGGCTGTGCTTTCGCAAACAAATCTTCCTTAATTAACTTATCCTGATCAGCATCACCGGTATTAATGCTGGCTATCGCCTTATCCGCTTTCATTGCCTTCAGGGAATAATCTGAAAGCACCTTCACATAATTGGAACCAACTACAAACAAATCCCCCACTTTAATCACCTGCCCACTTTTAGCATCCAGATTTAAAGAAGAAACAAATAAATCGCTGTTTATTTGTCCCGCACTTCTTTGAACTGTATCAAAACGGAATGATATAACAGAAGAGGAATTATAAACAACCGCATAATTCATCGTCTTATCAAAAGTGTCCTTGCTATTCCCCGGAGCTCCAGCAGTCAAAGCCAAAAAATTTTCAAAACACCTGCGCATATAGGCTACAATATTTTCATTCATCTTCGCTGTAATATCTTTGGCATTATCAACCCCACTCACTGTCACTTCCGGATATTCAGCCGTAAAATGATATAACCCTGACTTGTTCCTTAACATCTTTCTTGTATCCGCACTTATTTTCGCTTCCTGAATCTGCTGAGTCACCTGTTCAGTTTCCTGCTGGGTAAACTGCTGAGATACTCCCTGGGTCTGCTGTGTTTCTTGTGTTTCCGGCAGAGCTTTTTCAATATTTGAATAATCAAAAGTCAAAGCGTCCAGTTCTCCAAGCTCATCCTGGGGTTGAACTGCCGGGGTTACCGAAGAGGAACTTTTCTGTGAATCATTTCCGCATCCGCCAAAAGCAACCATCATCAGAATGAAAATTGCTGCCAATAATCCGATCACCAATGAAGAACCTCTATTATTCATTGAAAAATTCTAAATTAATAAATGACAATTTATTCTTAATACAAAGGACACCTTAAAATCAATAATCACAAACCATCTTTTAATAAATCTGTATATCGGTTATTATACGTCTACCAAACTTATTTTATAACATAAAACTTTATGAAAGGTTACCATGCCCATATTGAAAAAGATACCCTGGAAAACAGCAATTTCCGAAAAGTCCTTTATACCGCAAAACACTGCCAGCTTGTTTTAATGAGCCTCCGACCCAACGAAGAAATCGGCATGGAAGTCCACACTGATAACGACCAGTTTTTCCGCTTTGAACAGGGACAGGGCAAATGCATCATCGATGGCAACGAATACGCTTTAACCGATGGCGACGTCATTATCGTACCATGCGGAGCCAGCCACAACATCATCAACACCTCCTCCACCGAAGAGCTGAAACTATACACAATTTATTCACCTGCACATCATAAAGACCAGATCGTCCGTTCCACCAAAGATGAAGCTGAAAAAAACGAAGCTGAATTTGACGGAACTACCACGGAGTAAAAAGATCCCGCCAACTACAACCCTAAATATAGCCAATGAAAAAATCACTATTATGCGGACTTGCAATAGTAGTTGTTTTATTAAGTTCATGCAGCCAATTTACATCAATTAAACAACCCCAAGAATCAGCTTCAGACAGCTGGACTGTCCAGCAGCCCAATCAAAAAACACAACCAGAAAAAAAACAATCCACGGAATCCATGTCAACAGAAGAAATCAATGAAAACGCCATCAGCATCTATCTTGTAGCAATTGATGACAATGGAAAATCCGGCCCCCCAATCGGTTGCGGCGACAGCCTGATTGCAGCCCAAGTCAAATATGGAATTGTCAAAGATCAAAGTACCGCCATCGACGCACTTACAAAACTATTTGCAGTCAAACAGCAGTACTACGGTGAATCAGGCTTATATAACTCTCTCTACCAGTCAGACCTAAAAGTAGACAGCCTTGTTACCGACAGCAACAAAAAGGCCACACTTAAGTTATCTGGACAGATGGCTCTAGGCGGGGTTTGCGATAATCCGAGATTTGAAGAACAGATCAGGGCAACCGTCCTTCAATTCAAAAACCTGTACACTGATGTAGACATTTACCTAAACAACAAACCTTTAAAAGAACTTTTATCCGAAGCCTGAATTATGCCCCAAGTAAAAATCGACCCATCATGGTTTGAAGTCCTTAAAGAAGAATTTGATAAGCCATACTTTGAAAAGCTGGTTAATTTCATCAAAGCTGAATACTCTACCAAAACCATTTATCCCCATGGCAAAAACATTTTTCGAGCTTTTGAACTTTGCCCATTCGACAAAGTCAAAGTTGTCATCATCGGACAAGATCCCTACCACGGCCCCGGGCAGGCCAATGGGCTTTGCTTTTCAGTAAATGATGGGGTCCCATTACCTCCATCACTGCAAAATATCTACAAAGAAATTGAGGCTGACTTGCACATGGAAATGCCATCTACCGGCAACCTTGATAACTGGAGCAGACAGGGCGTGTTATTATTAAACGCAACCTTAACCGTACGCGCCAACCAAGCCGGATCACACCAGCGCCAGGGATGGGAAGAGTTTACTGATGCCGTCATTAAAACCATCTCGGACCGCAAAAAAAACATTGTCTTCCTGCTTTGGGGGAAATACGCCCAGGAAAAAGGAATGATTATAGACATCTCCAAACATCACATCCTTAAAGCACCTCATCCCTCACCACTTTCAGCACACGCCGGATTCTTTGGCTGCAAACATTTCAGCAAAACCAACCAATACCTTGAATCAATCGGCAAAGACCCTATTAATTGGGCAGCCCTTTAGGCAAAACCACGTTGATTCAGATAACAACATAGCTTATCATAAAACGTGATTTTTAATCACCGACCTTATGCCTAAACAAAAAATTTGCCAATCCTGGATTTGCATAGTCCTTTTAATCGTACTCATTGCCCTGGTCATCATCCTAACCATGATTTACGGCAAAAATATTCTTAACATGGGGAAATTTCCTCCCGAAATTTCAGCCTGCCCTGGCGATTCCATGCAGGAAGGGCCGTCATGCACCTTCACACTTGAACCTATTTATTATTACGTAAAAAAAAGTGGCCAGGAATTCATCATCTACGGGCCAAAACTAAACAAGATTTTCGAAGACAACAAATATCAGATAGCCAATGATAAAGATATCAGCGCAGAATCATATTCACTGGTCAGCCAAACCCCTTTTACTACCATTACCTTAAAATACCAGGATCAGCAGAAAAATGGGGAAGCAACACCATCCTTCATTTTCAATAAAGAAACTGCCGAAAAAATCAAAGGAGCCAGGTTCGTCACCGTTTCCATCCCGGACACTAATGTTAAAATAAGGTTCAACACCTTTTACATCCCGGAATAAAACCCTTATCACAACATCAATAACTTTCAAACTATCATGAAAAAAACAGTATGTTTTGTTGTATCTTTTTTTATAACGCTTCTAGTACTGGCACCCGTACAAACCAGCTACGCTCAGGAAGACTGCA
The DNA here is from genome assembly GCA_017994125.1 of Candidatus Altimarinota bacterium. Taxonomy (GTDB): domain Bacteria; phylum Patescibacteriota; class Gracilibacteria; order UBA1369; family UBA1369; genus JAGOLJ01. Next base: position 7,111 of record JAGOLJ010000011.1, on the reverse strand, counting down.
TGCGCGACCCTGTTTATCAAACTAACTGGAATGCCGAAGTTACAACCGGGGCACGCCTGCGGGACATCCCCTGCATGACCACATCGGTTGTCATTACCACTCTGCCAGTAGGAGAAATCATAAAAGTTATCGCTGAAACAGACGGCTATTATAAAATTCAAAGGAAAGATGGCACTCAGGGCTGGGTAGGACAATGGCTCATTACGGCCACCAATAAGCCATTCACAGCTGATACCACCTCTTCCGGCAACACCACTCAAACTAAAGAACCTCTGTACGATGTAACAGACCATAAAAACGAAACTCAAATAAGAGCCCTGTATGCTCTTAAAATTGTTACTGGTAATCCCGATGGCAGTTTTAAACCAGACTCACCGTTAAATCGCGCCGAGCTTGTAAAACTGCTTATTAGTGCCACCGTCACAGATTTTGATACTTTAAAATCACAATACAATCAAAACTGCTTCCCCGATGTAACAGCAGGACAATGGTACACGCCTTATATCTGTTACAGTAAAGAAAAAAACATCGTCAAAGGATACGAAGATAACACTTTTAAACCTGCAAGGAACATTTCAAAAGCCGAAGCCGTCAAAGTAATACTCGGCTCCTTTGGGATAACTGTACCGTCAAAAGCGACAACCGACGTTTTTAACGATGTTTCTTTAACAGCATGGTATGCCCCCTATCTGCAAACAGCATTTGAACAGCTCTTACTGGAAGAAAAAAACGGGGAAAATTTCAATCCGGAAACAAACATTCTGCGCGGCGCCGTAAGTTACATTATTTATCAGGCCTACCTGTATAACTCCCAAACTCCAACTATCTAAGTTAATTAATTTATTGACAGGTGAGTATGTACTCACCTATAATGGGGGGCGAATTTAAACCATTAACAAATCCCCCTTATGAAAAAGCCGAATCTGAAAATACGGACAATCAACCAGCAGGATCTCACCAGAATTGTAAAAAACTTTGTCGAAAAAAACTCAATCTCCCGCTTTGAATCTATCCGCAAACTTGAAATGGCGGTAAGAAGTCTCAATCTTCAACGGGCGCCATGAATTATTTATCCCGTTTTTCCGGGGCCAGCTCCAACGCCACCTTATCCACCAAAGTTCTGCTGTTTTCCCTTATCTCCTTTAAATTTGATGTTACCTTATCAGGCTGGCTGCTCATTGCCTTCAACTCGTCAGCCATATCCCGCAGCTTTCCAGCCATGTGGGCAAGATCATGCTTATCTGTATGAAACTTCATAAAAAGCACGGCAAGGTCATTCAATGTGTCAGCATCATATTTGCTCGCTTTGGCCAATACATAAACTGATTGTAAAAACCCAAAACGACGACCAGAAGGAAGCAGTCCCAGCATCGCATTCAACTCCCTCACGTAGGGACTTTTAAAAACCGGTTCCGCATTTTTTAACGCATCAGGATTCATAAAACAGAGCTTAAAAAATACCTTAACCAAAGCTTATACCTGATTTAACAAACTCTGCAACTGCAAATTAAAGCTGCTTCAAAATGCCATCAACATTCTTTTCCAGATCATTATCCCCCATCTGTCTGGCCAATTGTTTCATTTTTTGATAATCAGCTTTATAGTACTTTGCCGATTCCACCGTCTTGGCCCCGGCAACCTTTTTCTGCAAATCATTATATTGACCGGCATAACAAGCCTTAATCATCTCCCGATTCCCTATATTTTCATAAATCTGCAGGGCTCGCTGATAATTACCCTGATTATAATAGTAATAGCCTTCCCGGTTAAAAACGTAATCTTTCAACTCCGGATCACGGGCATACGCAAGATAATAACGGGCTTTCCCGAAATCGGAAATTTTCACATAATGAATAATGGCATTATGGTAAATACTTGACGCTAATTCCGGATCGCGGACTTTCTGTACAAAGAAAATCGCTGTATCAAAATCATGGACCTTCATGGCGTCAATTGCCAGGTTATGATAGGAAACCTGCAGATTCCTTTCCACAATATCCCGCATGGAACTTATTTTATAGGCCAACTCGGCAGCATTTACCATTACCCGCGTTTCAATTTTAAGAGTCGAATCCCTAAAGTCACTGACATCCAGTAGATTGGTCGTTAACAGTTCAACAATCGGAAGGATATGCTCATACTCACGGTAATGCTGAAAAGTACCATTGGTAGCCTCAATATCTATTCCATCATAATGCAGACAGACATGCTCCGGCAGAAGTTTTATTTTAAGGTCAGTAACAGGATAACGAAGCGAATATAAAAAAGTATAAAAGGTCACAATCTGGTTACAGTCCCCAATCATCTTTTCTTTTTCAGGATCTTTTAAAAGTTTGCCAAAACTGGCCCCTTCCAGATATTCATAATATCTTCCCGGAGCCAGGAATGCCATTATCATCGAAAGATACTGGATCTTATCCTTCCTGTCATAAGCCAAATCAAACCCCAACTTGGACAACTGATTAGCAAGAGCCAATTCATTCGTACGATACTTACCACAAAAAGCTTCAAAGTTCTTTACTACCTTTTGAGTATTCGCATACAGCTTCTTCCGGTTAAACCTGGTTAGATACCTGTAACCTTTATACTTACGCTCCAGCCACAAATTCAATGCCACCAGATTCTTCTGCATCAACCTGGTAAGTTTACGCTGAAGGCTAAACTTGTCATAAAAGACCAGCCATTTCAGCATCCAGTCTGCCTTCCTTTCCACGCCATCAGCATACCTGGAAAAAGGATTATAAATTGTTTTGAACAGTTCTTTTTTCTCCATATTTGGAGTCAGATTTCACAGCAACATATTCGCACAAAGCGCAATTATTGTTAAGCTGGCCATTAATAAGATAAATAGCTCCACCCAATAACGCCAGACTTACGAGTTTAAGGATCAGGTTAAAGTCATTAATAAAACCAAGCCCCAACGAAAAGCCAAAAAGCGATATCACAGGTAACGCGCAAATCGGACAAAACAGCGTCAATGCGCCAATCCCAAAAGCAACACCTGACATTGATGCCGAAGTTATTTTCCTTTGCGCCTGTTTTAAAGCAATCAATTCAAGCATGCTTGCAATGACCAACCCTATAGCTACGCTTAAAAGCAGGCTGAATATAATATTTACAGGTGTCAGATTCGCCCCATCAACACACATGTTATCCCTGGTTCCCGGCAAATTCGCCATCATAAAATACTGAAGATCAAAAAAGACCAGGGCGGAACCAAAAAAGAACATGAAGTTAACAGGCTTTAACAGGCTGCTGATCATAACCCTTTTTTTAGCCTTACCCCCTGTACTATTCATTTAAAAGCTTATTAAGAGCAGTAACAACTTTGTCCAAAGACTGATTACCATCAACAAGACTTACTTTACCTGTACTGTTATTAAGCAATATATTGCCTGGAGTGCCGTTCACCCCGGCCTTATCACCCTCTTCAATATCCTTTTTGATTTTCGCCAGATACTCATGACCCTCAAAACAGCTCTTAAATGAAGAGGCATTAACTCCAACCTTTAAAGCCAGCTCGGTTATCGACTGGTCATCTCCTACATTCTTGCCATTCATCCTTGCTTCAAAAATTGCATCTGCAAAATCCCAGAACTTGGCATCCCCACCGAGTGCCGCAACACATTCACTGGCCTCCGCAGCCCTTGTTGCATAAGGATCATGCCCTGGTAATGGCCAATGTCTGTAAACCCAATTCACCTTATCACCATACTGCTCAACCAGTTTCTTTGCAGTAAAATGGAAGGAAGCACAATATGGGCACATGAAATCGGAATACTCAACCAATGTTATGGGAGCATTTTTATCACCTCTCAGGTGATCACTGTCCAATGCCAACTTTTTAACGTTCTGTGCCTGCTCGGCTTTTTGGGCATTTTCCTGTTCCTGCTGTGCATTAGCTCTCTCTTGTTGTTTGCTTACATAAGACTCCACTCCCTGCTCAACCTTAGCCATAATCTTATCATAATCTACTCCTCCTGTTTTCCCGCCAACCTGCATGCCAAAGAAAACCAGTGAACCGGAAATAGCTGAAGAAGCAAAGATAATTGCCAGAATTAAACCAACATTTACTGGAGTTTTGTTCATTTTTGTTAAAGTTAAAGTATTTCTATTTTATAGGAAAATAGTTGATAATTCTAGCATAAAAGTACTTAAAAGATCAATTACTTTATGCTAGCATGCTTCCGTAAATTAATCATAGGTTATGGAGCAAAACTGGTACTTTAATCCCATCATCTTTGAACTAGGCCCATTTAAAGCTCACTGGTATGGTCTGATGTACGCTATCGCTTTCATCTGCGGCTATCTTTACATCCATTATTCCAAACCCGGGAAAAAACTGAACCTCTCTGCCAAAGAAAAAGACTCACTGGTGCTCACTGCAATATTAGGAGTACTTCTCGGCGGACGACTTGGATATATCCTGTTTTATAACCTTCCCTATTACCTGCAAAATCCTTTAAAGATGATTACCGTCTGGGAAGGTGGTATGTCTTTTCATGGTGGATTGATCGGCGTTGCCATCGGATTATTCTGGGCAATGCGTAAAAAAATACAAAACTTTTTACCAGTGACAGACATTATAACCAGCATCGCTCCACTCGGTCTGTTTTTTGGCAGACTGGGTAACTTTATTAATGGAGAACTTTATGGGCGAATCGCATCATCATTCTGTCTTTATTTCCCTGGCGATCCACTTAATTGCCGCTATCCATCACAACTAATCCAGGCCGGACTGGAAGGCTTACTTTTATTTACGATACTCCAATATGTTATCCATAAAAGCAAAAAGGTCGGCACAACTTCCGGCTACTTCCTGATCTTTTATGGAATATTCCGCACCCTTGCTGAATTTTTCAGGGAACCCGACGCTCAAATAGGTTTTCTGCCCGGAGGCATAACCGAAGGACAACTTCTTTCTTCCTTTATGGTTATCTGCGGGATTCTCTTACTGGTATGGATTTATAAAAGTGGAAAATCAAAAACAAATAAGCCTTCCCATGAAAGATAACCTGTGGAAAAACCTATCGAAGCCGATTATCGGAATGGCTCCCATGGACGGAGTAACAGATGCGCCTTTTAGGCATATCATAGCCAAATATGGTAAACCAGATGTTATTTTCACAGAATTCACATCTGTCGAAGGGATTTGTCATGATGCCCTGAAACCACTGCAGGCATTTCTGTTTGAAAAAAATGAAAAGCCTATCATAGCACAGCTTTTCGGATCAACACCCGGCGATTTCTATAAAGTTTTTTTTGTAGTAGCAGAACTTGGCTTCGACGGAATAGATATCAACATGGGGTGCCCCGCCAAAAGTGTAGTAAACAAAGGTGGAGGAGCCAATTTAATCAAAACTCCTGCCTTGGCCAACCAGATCATTCGCGCCGTAAAAAAAGCCCGCGATGACTGGAAAGAAGGAACTGATTATCGCGAAATCGGTTTACCGGAAAAAATTAAACATTACCTTGGACTGCATAGAAAAAAACTACAAAAAAGACATTATCTTCCCGTCTCAATAAAAACCAGGACCGGCTATGCCAAAGCAGACATTGATGGCTGGATAGGAAATATTGTTAATGAAAAACCCGACGCCATTTGTGTTCACGGCAGAACATTCAAACAACTATATGAAGGGGTGGCTGATTGGGATTTGATCGCCCAGGCTGCAGCAATCGCACATCAGTCCCACTGTGTAATTCTTGGAAACGGCGACATTAAATCAAGGGAAGAAGCCATCAACAAGGCTAACCAATATGGCGTTGATGGGGTCCTCATTGGGCGGGCGGCCCTTGGTAACCCCTGGGCCTTTACCAATACAGACTGCCCTCCTGAAAAACGGCTCCAAACAGCAGTTGAACATAGTAAATATTTTGAAAAGACTTTTGGAAAAAAACACTTTGTCCCCATGCGAAAACACCTTGGCTGGTACTGCAAAGGATTTCCCGGAGCCAGCGAGATGAGACAAAAACTCATGACTACCCAAAGTGCCGCTGACGTTTACAGTATCATAAAAAAATCAAACACATAGATGGAAATCAACAATCTTCATGATATCGTTATCGTTGGTGGAGGCGCAGCCGGAATGCGTGCTGCCCTTGCCATCGTCACCGAAAATCCGAATCTGAAAATCGCCATCATCTCCAAAGTATATCCCATAAGAAGCCACACTGTTTGCGCCGAAGGAGGTATCGCGGCCGCCATCAAGGATTACGACAGCAAAGAAAAGCACGCCCATGACACCGTCTATGGCAGCGACTTTCTTGCTGACCAGGATGCTGTTGAATTTTTCACTTCTAAATCACCTGAAGAAATCAACTACCTGGAAGAGCTGGGCTGCCTTTGGAGCCGACAGGAAGACGGTGAAATTGCCGTCAGAAAGTTTGGAGGCATGAGTGCCCCCAGAACCGTCTACGCCGCCGACAAAACGGGTTTTTATATAATGCATTCATTATTTGAAAAAACATTACAATTTGAAAACATAAGCAGGTATGACGAATTCTTTGTTACCAGTCTGTTGGTTAATGACGGAAAAACAAATGGAGTTATTGCCATCGACCAGAAGAACGGGACATTAGTGGTCTTCGAAGCAAAAGCAGTAATTATGGCCACTGGCGGCGCCGGCCGCATTTACGGCCACAGCACTAACTCCGCCATCAACACAGGAGACGGCATCGCGTTATCCTATAACGCCGGCGCCGCCCTCAAAGATATGGAAATGATACAATTCCATCCAACCACATTACCCAACGGCAACCTTCTTATCACCGAAGCTGCCCGTGGCGATGGCGGTTACCTGCTCAACAAACACGGGGAACGATTCATGAAAAAATACGCCCCCGAAAGAATGGAATTGGCTCCACGCGACCTTGTCAGCCGCGCCATAACCAGTGAAATTTCCGCCGGCAACGCCGCATCAGGCCCGCACGGCCATTATGTGAACTTGGACATCCGCCACCTCGGCGCTAAAACCATCAGAGAAAAACTGCCAACCGTGCGCAGCATCTGTCTAACCTATCTGAACATCGACCCTATCAAAAATCTCATTCCTGTAACTCCAGCCCAACACTACTTCATGGGTGGCATCAGCACCGACCTTAACGGAAA
>JAGOLJ010000010.1 GCA_017994125.1 Candidatus Altimarinota bacterium | reverse complement strand
AGGATGGTATCGCCAAGCTTGCGACTCTTAAATCAGCGAAGTTTGATTTAAGTCTTAAGGGTAATACAAAAGACCCGACAAAAGGCGCAAATAAAATGGATCTTAAAGCAGCTGGTTTATTGGATTTACAGGACATGAAAGCTCCTAAGGTTGTTTTGAACTTAACCGGTTCAGTTGCAAACGACCAGATTCCAGGAGCAGATCTTTCTGCTGAAGCAAGAATTGATAAGGACATGGCCTATTTAAATGTAATGAAATTAAGTATTAAAGAAGCTCCAGGCAAAGAGATGGCATTACCAACTGAACTTACCTCTCTTTTTAACAAGTGGTGGTTTGCAAAGATTCCTCAGGAAGCATTAGAGGAAATCAGCGCAAGTTCCTCAGCCACGGCTGGCGGCACTCAGGCTACCCCGGAAGCTCAGCAGAAATTGGCAAAACAGTTGAGCGAAGCCAATGTGCTTACAAAACCAACCCTGGTTGCTACAGAGGATGTGATGGGTGAACAAAGCTGGCATTTCAAATCAACCATTGATAACAAGAACGCAATTGCTTTTACCAAAAAGATGGCTGAAGAGGAAGGCCAAACCATCAGCGACTCTGAGCTGAAGACCATGGAAGAAGAGTTGGCCAAGATGACCATGAACATTGATGTCTGGGTAGGCACAGTCAGTGGAATGGCTAATAAATTCAAGCTTGAAGCTACAATGAAGGGTGGAGAAACTGAACAGTCTGGTACAATTTTACTTGAAGTCGCTTTGGGTGATATGAATAAGACTTTGACTGTTGAAAGACCACAGGCCGAAGAACTGACAGAGGAGAAAATGCTTCCGCTCTTAATGATGATGAGTGGTGGAGCTGCAATGCCAACCACAGATCTTTCAGGAGTTTCAACCGATACTTCTCTTGGTGGTGACTTGACTACTGATGGCAGCGAAGTTTCCGTAGGTCAGTAAAAAGGAATCAGTTAAATCGTTTAAAAAGGCTCCAGTGGGTAATTCCTTGGAGCCTTTTTAAGTGCTATTTTTTCGGCAATGGAGGTGGTCATAATTTTGTCGAAAAGTGCAGAGGTGTTCCAGATGAATTCAAAAATACTGTTTTTTGATTCAAACAAATCCTGGTTTTCAATGATGATGCCAAAGTTGGCTTTTACCGGGGTGAGGGCTATTTTCCCGCTATAAATAAGAAGATTGAGATGAAAGTTGAAATCCTGCGGAACCAGTCGTATTTGGTGGTTTTCACGTTGCAGATTGATTTTATGCAGGTAACTGATTTCACTGGCGGGCAGTATGGTTTTTACAGTTAACTGTTTTTGAATGCAGCGTTCGAAGTAGTGAGGGAGATATTCAGGGAGTATTTCATTTAGTTCATCTATAGACAGGTAAGCTTTGATTCCTCCTTCGGAGTTGAGTGAATCTTCCAATATGTTTTTTATTCCGGTTAATCCTTCAAAAAAGACCACCTTTGGTTTTGCCGAGTGGTCTTTTTTTATAGGTTCGAGTTTCGTAATGTTTTTGCCGAGGATGTAGATTTTCTTTTCGAGTTCGTATTGTTTTGCTTTGAGGTGGTTTAGGATGTTGCTGGGGTTTACCGGAGTGTAGTAGTTGATGTTGTTTTTGCTTATTTGTCCTATAAACCCTCTTTTGATTAGTCGTTCGATAATGGTGTAGCATGAGCATCGGTTGATGCCTGATCGTTTTGCTATAACGCCGGCGGTGTTTTCGCCGGTGGTCAGAAGTGTTAGGTATATGCGGATTTCATTTGGTTTTAAACCAATTTCTTTAAGCGTCCTTACCATCTGCTGATTTGAGTGATTATCCATGTGTACAGGGCAATGGGAAGAAAACCAGGGGAAAGATTAATACAATATAATGATAATTTGCCTTTTGTCAAGTTTAGATTTTATTTAGAGAAATTTTAGGGGATGCAGGTAGGCTGGTTACATGAAAAAAAGAAGCCGAATTAAAGTGTGGTTGGTGCTGTTTATAGCGCTATTAGGCGGAGGGTGTTATAGTGTGTATCGATATTGGCCAAAAGAGTGGATTAATCCGGATGATGTGTGTTATTACCGGGATTTGGGAGTAGATTTTATTCTGGAAGGACGTGTTGCTGTTCCGGCAGAGACGGGGCGTAATTCGCTGAAGCTTATACTTGATAAACTGGTACTGGATGATGTTTTAAAAAGTGGCAGAAAGATTTATTTAAATGGAAAGGTGTTACTTTTGACTAATCGTTTCCCGGAATATGGTTATGGTGACAGGTTGCGGGTGGTGGGGCGCTTGGAAAAACCTCAAGGTGGTGAAGAAGGTGTTTTTGATTATGCCGGATATCTGGCTAAAGAGGGGATTTGCGCAGTTGTTTATTTCCCTAAAGTTGTTTTAAAAGGGCATGATGATGATTTCTGGTCTGTCTTTTACTGGTTTAGATCTTTTGTTGGGGGAAGTATAAATGATCTTTTTGGGGCGCCGGCCGCCGCGCTGGTGGAAGGGGTGCTTGTTGGTGAACAGAAAGGTTTGGGTGATGATGTTGCGGCTGATTTTAGTGTGGCCGGCCTGACCCATATTTTGGCGATTTCCGGGTACAACATCACGCTGGTCATTAATATTATGGCTCTGCTTTTAAAAACGGGCGGCCGGCGCCTGCGTTTTTACATAACTTTATTGGCACTTTTTGTGTTTGCAGCGATTACGGGTTTTTCGGCAAGTGTTATCCGTGCTTCCCTTATGGGCGGCTTTGTAACAATGGCCCTTTTTGCCGGGCGAAGGGCTGATTCGGTTAATGTGCTGCTTTTCAGCGCGCTTATGATGGTATTTTTTAATCCGCTGATTGTTTTTTATGATGTTTCTTTTCAATTATCGTTTTTATCGACGCTTGGACTGATTTTAATGTCTCCATTGTGGAAAAAGGTTGCCAGGTATTTGCCTCCCTTAATTGGTGAAGATCTGGCGGTAACTTTGTCTGCCCAGATTTTTACTACGCCCATTATTCTTTATAATTTCAGTCAACTGTCACTGGTGGCTCCAGTAACCAACATTATTTTTCTGCCATTGATTCCCTTGATTATGGCTAGCGGCTTTTTGGCGGTGGTTCTTTTTCTGCTGATGCCCCTGTTTCCTGTTTATTTGATTGTTTCTACGTTGTGCTGGCTGTTATGCCGGCTGCTGCTTGACGGAGTTCACCTGTTTGCGTCTCTGCCTTTGGCTTCAATTAAAATAATCAATTTTGATCTGTGGTGGTTGTGTTTTTATTATGCGTTTTTGCTAGCAGGGTTGGTTTGGATAAAAGTAAAAAGCAGGCCTGCGCTGGAGCAGGGAGGTTGATGGCAGGATAGGCCTAAAGTTGAGTTTAATTGCTTTTAATCGGTTGGAATTTATCTTTGGTAGACCCAGATTTGGGAAATGCTTTGGGCTGGATCTTTTTCTTCCCGATAGGCTTCTTTCCATCCGGCTATCTGAAATGCGTATGAAATAACTCTTGAGCCTGGTTTAAGTTCTTTTTCCATCTTGTCGCGAAGGAGAACAAGTGTTTCCGGCATTAAATAACAGACAATAACATCAGCCTGCCTGAAATCCTGATTTTTAAAATTGCGGAAACGGATTTTTGCTTTTGATCTCCAAAACAGTTTTCTAAAAAAGGCTAAAGTATAAACTAGCGGGGAGAGTTCGAAACCTGTCGCTTTGGCTTGATGTTCATTTGCCGCCAGATAAACCATTCTGCCGTCGCCACAGCCGATGTCGTAGACGGTTTCTCCCGGTTTGATTTTTGCCAGTTTCATCATTTTTCTGCAGGCGGCCATGGGGGTTGGTACAAATGGCGCCCCGTTGATCAGGGTGATAAGAGTTGGGATCATGATCAACACAAAGAATCCGGTAGTGAAGACGTTAGGGGCTACGTTGGTGGTAAAGTGAAAAATGGGGATGAGGATCAGGACAAAAACGATGGCCAGTAAAATGTCTTTCATGTCAGATTTGATAAAGATAAATAGTTGGTTGTTTGTTTTTTTTGTCGGCAGTCCACACTTTAACCGGTTTCATGTTGTTGATGTGAAAAGTGTGGCTGAAGATCCGTGTTCCTTTTTTGCATTCGGTCTGGAATTTTTTGGATAGCCGGTCCATGGTTTCCGGCAAAAGGTAGCAGAAAATGGTGTCTGCTTTTGAAAGATCGGCTTTGTAGAAGTTTTGCATCATGATTTGGATTTTGCTTTTATGAATCAGCTTATTGAAATAAGCCAGAAGAAGCGGCAAAGGGGCAACTTCAAAACCCGTTCCGTCAATCCCAGCTTTTTTTTCAGCTTCAATCAGGAAGCGGGCATCTCCGCAGCCCAGGTCGAAAACTTTTTCACCTTTCTTAAAACCGGCCAGCGTGATGATGTTTTCGATGACCCTTTTTTTAGATGGGACAAAGGGTACAAGATAGAAGATGTTTAAAATGACGGTTATCAGTAGAACCAGTGTGAAAGCCAGAAAGAAAAGCAATACCAGATCCTGGAGGTAAATCATATTATTCTTTAAGATCGCTTTATTTTATCAAATAAAGGCCTTTTTTTCAATCAGTCGGTTTTGTCAAAATCAGTTATTGAGGTCAACATCCATTTTTTCGGTCTGGAGGTTCTGTTTAAGCGCGTCTGATTCTGCTGCTGACAGGCTTTGTCCTTTTTCTTTTAGTTTGCCTTGGACCCGTTTAGCAAGACTGTCTTTAAGATTTTTTTCCTGCTGGTCGATTTTTTCCAGTCCGGCGCCGGCGCTTATTATTTGTCCGTCACTTGTGACCTGAAAGTGATTATTCAAAAAGTTAACCTGATAACTTTGTCCTTTCCTAAGCTGTTCTTTTAGGGCCATTTTGTCATTTTCCCCAAGATCTTCAAAACGGTTTAGATCGGCATTGCTTATTTTTACAGCGCGTCCGTCTTTATTCAGTACCATTTTCTTTTCACGGTACAGACGTTCCTGAATACCTTTTTCGGCGGAGTTCAGGTGGACGTCGCGCTTTTGGCTTTGTACCTGTCCCTGATTATACAGTTCGTTAAGGTATGCTGATTTGGTAACCTCTTTCTGGATGGTGAAATCGCGCCGCTGTTTTTTAAAGTCGGCGCTTTGTTTTTCCTCATCAATGGCGGCATTTTTTGCTTTTTGGGTGTCCGGATCGGAGGATTTAATTCCAAGTTTTGCCTGTACTTTATTAAGGCGTTCTTTTGCCATTGCGTCTTCAGGGTCGATGGTCAGGATGGCGTTGTAACAGTCCTGGGCGGTGCTATAGTCTTCGTTTAATTCACCGGTGGTTGCCTGAAGTTTAAGTTCCATAACCTGCTGTTTTTGTTCGGGGCTTAATTCCTTGGTTGTTCTTTCCCGTTTGTCCCCGGTTTTTACTTTTTCTGCTCCATCTTTTTGCTTTAATTCTACAATCTTTAATAAAGCTTCAAGCCGTTCTCCGCGTTTCTGGTGACTTAAATCGTAAAAGTCAGAGTTTTCCAGACGGATATTTTCGGGGATTTCTTTTTCAAAACGATCTTTGAGTTGAATCCGGGGTTTGATTAGTACGTCAAATTCACGGTTTCGCTGGGCTTTTTCCTGTGCGGTCATTTTGGCGTAAAGCTCTTTTTCAAGTTGAAGGGTCTTTTGTGATATAACCCTGTTTTGAAGCTGTATTTGTAGTTTCTGGTCATATTCACGATCGATTTTATTTACTGATTCGTGGGTTGACTGTTCTTCCCTGACACGGTTTTCCATTGCGGCGATGAGTTCTTTTTTCCTGTAAAAGTCACCTTTAAGAAAGGCTGTGGTCATTTCATCTTTTTCGGCGCGGCTTAGGTTGGGTAACTCTCCGATTAATTTAACGTACTGATCGGACAGGGCTTTTTCAGTTTTAAGCTGTTCTTTAAGAAGCTTTAAGGCCATTCCTTTTAATTGAGGGGTGGCTTCATTAACAAACCAGTCCAAAGCCGCAGCTTTGCTTTGAGGAGAAAGATGATTTCTTAAGTCGTTCAGGTCGTTTGGATCAGTGTTCTTTCCAAAAAGTTGCTGGACATAGTCGTCATGCATAGCCCGGTCTATCCTTTCCAGAGCGGCTTTTTTTTCGTCCAGCCGCAGTTTTTTAAAGTTTGGTATCAGATTTGAATATTCATTCGGGTATTCCTCAAATTTCTCATTAAGTCCGTTTCTAGTTTTTGCTTCTTTCTTAAAGTCGTCCATGAACTTGTCCTGTTCATCGGCAGTTGTATCTTCAAAGCGCTCTTTAAATTGAGCCAGTTCTTCCTGGTTGAAATTTTCTCCCAGGTTTTCAACCAGGGTGGCGAATTCCCTGGCTTTGGCCTGCAGGCGGATGCGTTCGGCAATGAAATTCTTTTTTTCTTTTTCGGTGAGTCTGTTTATTTGGTCACCCTGTTCGGGGGCCAGTGCCATGGCTTTTTCATGCAGATCCTTCAGTTCTTCAATGCGTCCTTTAAGTCCATCAATCCATTCACGTTTTTTATCCAATGGCTGTTTTTTGAAAGCGGCGATCCATTGTTCGGTTTCGGTGATGCTCCTTTTCTGGTTGAAGCCAAAGTATTGGCTGGAATCATTAACGGTTTTTTCAAAAAGCCTGGTTTTCTGCTGTATTTCTTTTGCGGCTGAATCAATTTCTGTGGAAAGAGCTTCGAGTTCGGTGGAGTCGGTGTCTCTGGTTATTTGCAGTCTTTTAAGGTAATGTTCACGGTCTTTTTTAGTGAAGATGTCACCGGCGGCAAAGAGTTTTTCGTGGACTTCGTTTTTCAAATTCTCGATTTTGACGGAATCTTTTGCGTCGATTTTTCCGTCCGCGAGGGCGTCTATGTGGTCGGCTGAGGTACTGATTCTATCGAGTTTTTCGGACATTTAGGGAATGTTAATTGGATGAGTTGATGATTGGAGGAGGTGTTACTTCTTCACCCTTGAATCCGATGACCGCTTTTTTTGTTTCTTTTTTGAACAAAGAAAGCTGTGACTGTTTTATGGTTGCGCTGGTTTGAGAGGGCTTTTCTTCGAGCGGGGTGAGTTCCGGTTTGTAGAGTACCTGTTTTTTGCGGCTGCGGTCGCGGTAAACGGTGATTCCTTTACAGCCGAGTTTGTAGGCCAGTATAAAAGCATTGCGGACGTCTTCAATGTTGACGGCTTCGGGCAGGTTAATGGTTTTTGAGACGGCGTTATCAACGTATTTCTGGAAGGCTGCCTGCATGCGGACATGCCATTCGGGGGCAATATCGGAAGCGACTACAAAATACTTTTTCATGTCGCCTGGAATTTCCATGATTTTCTGGATAGAGCCGTATTTGGAAATGCGGCGGATGAGATCATCACTGTAGATATGTAATTTTTCACATTCGTTCTTGAATGTTTTATTGATGTAGGTAAGTTCAGTGCTGTTAAAGACATGTTTTGTATAGGCGATTGCGTATACAGGTTCTATTCCTGCGGAAGTTTCGGCTATCATGCTAAGTGTGCCGGCAGGGGCAATGGTTGTGACGGTGGCGTTACGCATGGCTTTGAAGCCGTGCAAGGGATAGATGCTTTGTTCAAAGTTTGGGAAGGACCCTCTTTGTTCAGCCAGGTCGATGGATGCTTCCTTGGCTTCTTTCTGGATGAATGACATAATTTTTTCTGCCAGATCAAGACCTTCCAGACTGTTGTAGGGGATTCTCATCTGATAAAGCAGGTCGGCGAAACCCATTACGCCAAGGCCTATTTTGCGGTTTCCAAGTACGATATTTTTGATTTCATCGAGTTTGTAATCACTGACATCAATGACGTTATCCAGAAAGTGAACAGCATGGTAAATGGTGGTCCGCAGACGATCCCAATCGATTTGATCTTCTTTAAGGAACCTGGAGAGATTGATTGATCCAAGGTTGCAGGCTTCATAGGGCAGGAGTGGTTGTTCTCCGCATGGGTTTGTTGTCATGATTTCCCCGATACCGGGAGTGGGGTTAGATTCTTCAATCCTGTCCAGGAAGATAATGCCGGGTTCACCGTTTTCCCAGGCTTTGGTGACGATAAGATCGAATACCCCTTTGGCATTGAGCTTGTTTACCTCATTTCCGGTGCGTGGATTAATCAAACTGTAGTATTCATTTTTTTCGACTGCTTCCATGAATTTGTCATTCAGCCCGATGGAAATATTGAAATTTTCCATTATCCCTTCACGTTCTTTACTGCTGATGAATTCGATGATGTCGGGATGGTCAACGTTCAGGATACCCATGTTTGCTCCGCGGCGTTTGCCACCTTCTTTCATGGTGCTGGTAAGGGTGTCAAAAACTTTCATGAAAGAAACCGGTCCTGAGGAAACACCTTTGGTTGTATGTACGATATCTCCACGTGGTCTAAGTTTTGAAAAATTAAATCCGGTTCCGCCCCCGCTTTGCTGGATGATGGCAGATTTTTTTAGCGAATCGAAAATGCCGGGGATGCTGTCTTCGACCGGTAAAACAAAACAAGCGGCCAGTTGTTGGATGCTTGTTCCGGCATTCATTAAGGTCGGGCTGTTGGGCAGGAAATCCAGTTCAGACATCATCCTGTAAAAGGTCTCTTCAGATTCTTCGGATTTGTAACCGCTGTAAAGCTTGTCTGCTTCTGCAATATTGTGGGCAACGCGTCTGAACATTTCTTCGGGAGTTTCGGTAACATTACCTTCATTGTCACGGAGCAGATAGCGCTGTTTGAGTATTTTAAGGGCGTTTACCGAAAGAGCAGTGTCACTCTTGATTCCCAGAATTTCTTCTTTTTGCTGGCGGATCTCTTTGTCTTTTTGTCTGTAAAGGATGAACTCTTTGGCTGTTTTGGCATGGCCGTTTTCGATCAGGATTTTTTCAACCAGATCCTGGATTTGTTCGACAGACGGGATATTCTGTTCGTCTTTGTAGAAGACCTCCAGAACCGCTGTTACCTGGCTGGCGATTTTCTCGGCAGTTCCATGGTCGGTTCCACCGATGTTTTGTGCGGCTTTCCAGATTGCTTCGGTAATTTTTTCCTGTTGGAATGGAACAATCCGGCCATCTCTCTTTCTGACTTTAGTGATTTTGGCCATATGTAGTTTTATAGCTTAATAAGCCCTACTACCTGTTGTGTGGGTAGCTACCAGCAATCGTAGCAAATCAGGCTAATGATTTAAAGGAGAGTATTAAAAAAAACATTGACGGCACTTAATTAAAACGGCGTGTATATTTAGGAGGGCAGTATTTTCCACCGAGTCTCTTTTTTCAGCCGTCCAGGGATGGTAAACCCGGAAGCTTTGGGGTGTCCTCCACCGCCAAGGTCTTTAGCGACTCTGGTAAGATCCATGTTTTCGCTTTTAGTCCGTAGAGAGCCTTTGATGTTTCCGTTCTGGTCTTCAGTTAAAAGTGCTGTAATCTGGCTGCCTTTAACAGTATTAAGATAATCCATCACTCCTCCGATTAATTGATGGTCGGCGTTGATGCTTTTGAAGTCATTATGTTTGAGCGCTGAAACAATGATGTTTTTACGGGTTAGCACCGCTTCTGAAAAAATCTTTCCCCAAAGATACAGTTGCTCAACCGGTTTGTTTTTATAGAGGTTATTGATAATCAGATTGCGATTGGCGCCGTATTTCACAAGTTCAGAGGCATTGATTAGAGCGGTCGGATCTGTGTTGGAATGCATAAAGCTTCCGGTATCAGCATAGAGACCGCAGAGAAGGGCAGTTGCCATATCCGGACTTATTCTGGCACCAAGTTTTTTCAGCAAGCTAAAAATGATGATGGTTGTGGAAGCGGCATCGGGCCTGATGAGGTTGATGTTTCCGTATCCTTTGTTAGTGGTATGATGGTCAATAACGATTATTTGGCATCCACTCAGTCTTTCCAGGCAGTTTGGAAAACCCAGCTGTTCGGGAGAACTTGCATCAACAGCGATGACAAGCTGTTTTAGGTTTGGCAGTTCGTTAGCAAATTGTTCAGATTCCTTCATAAAATGGCAAGTCCGGGGAATTGGATCTATGCAGACAGATCTTGTTTTTTTGCCAATGGATTGGAGGTAGATTTTTAGCGCCAGGTTGCTGCCTATAGTGTCGGGATCGGGATTACGATGGGAAATAATAATGACTTCAGGGCTGCTTTGCAGCTGGCTCTGAATTTGACTGATAATATTGGGATCAATTTCCATATTTGAACAGCTCCTAAATGAAGGAGTGAATGTAACAAATAAAGTAAAAAAATCCAAAGGATTGGTGTTTACTTTGTCCCGATTTTGAAGCGGCTTAACTTAAGCCGCTTTTTGTGCCGGGGGATTGGCGTTGTCGTTGGCCGGAGTTGCCGGGGCGGGCATCTGGGCCGTTGTTTCTACTGGAGGATAGATCTGCTTTCCGCTGTCATCATAAAGGAAGATTGCGCGTACGGGGCAGGCTTCGGCTGCAAGTTTAATGGTTGCTTCATCTGCGCCTTTGGGGTCAACGATGTAGGCTTTTCCTTCGTCATCCAGCTGGAATACTCCAGGGGCTACGGCAACGCAAGGTGCTGCTCCGATACAGATGTCCCGTTTAACTTCGATTTTCATGGTTTAAAGTTTAAATAAAGTGGTAAATTATTTTTTCTTTGGTTTGTTGATAATTTTCTTTCCGGTAATTTTTACAGGTTTTTCGATTTCTTTAAACCATTTCACTTCTACCGGTTTATCTTTTTTTGACCATTTGATTTCCAGTTTTCCGCCCTTATAGGCTTCAGCTATTTTTTTACCTATTTCTGTGGCCAGCATGTTTTTGGCGGTATAGACGACTAGTTCATTTGGCCTTGTATCAATGCGTTCGATGCGGTTAAGTACATCTCTGTTGTTTTCACGTTCTTCCGTCTTGAGGATGATGTTGAGTATTTCCTGGCGGTGTTGATTCATGAATGATCCGCCAATGTGGACGATTCCGTCTGATACCAGACCTTTTCTGGCATGGCAGGCCGGGCATACTGACGGTTGCAGTTTATCTATGTATTCGGGCTTCAGCTGAGTGACCGGTTTCCAGTGTTTATCTTCATATACTGCACTGCAAAATTTACAGATTAATTCCGTGTGGATATTTTTTTTGCCCAAGTCAAAAGCATATCTTTTTTCTTTGGTCTTTTCGGGTGTACGAACTTTGATGATAGTTTTGCCTTTGTTTTTCATGGTTGGTTGGGTTATTTTTTTATTGATGTAAAAGTATTATTTGCTGTTTGCCAGTTTAGGTTCTTAAAAAAATCTTCCAGGTAAGTTTTGCGGTCGCTGCCATAATCCATGAAATAAGCATGTTCAAAAACATCCAGTACGATGATTGGGATTGCGCCCCATACGCCGCCATGATTGTGGGTATCGCAACTGTAGACGCGAAGCGCGTTGTCATGGGTGTCCCAGGCTAGTACTACCCATCCCCGGGCTGCCATTCCGCAGGCTTTGAAGTAGTTGATAAAATTTTCCAAAGAGCTGTATTCTTTTTTAAGAGCTTCGACCAGTTCTCCCTGGGGTGTTCCGTCGCCGCCAATTAAATCAAAGTACCATTCGTGAAGATAAACGCCGTTTGTGGCAAAGGTTTCTTCGGATTTGAGGGCGCGGAGGTCGCTATAGGTGGCATTGGTGCTGGAAACATCGCCGCCATGTGATAAAGGTTCCAGTTTTGTACTGATTTCATTTTTCTTGCTGACGTAGCCGGCATATAACTTGTCGTGGTGGATTTGGAGTGCTTTTTCCGAAGTTCCTGCTACTTGTTTCTGGAAGGGGAGTGGCTTGGGTTCGTATGGCATAAGCGCTGAAAATTAACGGTTAATATTGTCGGGCAATTCCATTCTTAGGGTATGTTAAAACGGCCTGCTTGGCAAGCTGTCACGGTTGCGCCCAGTCCGCTTTGCGGGATTCTTTTATTCGATGTTCAGTATTTTTTCTATGTCGGCGGGAGTTTTGGCAACTTTGATAAGAGAATTGTCTTTGTTTCTGCCTGGCCGGGACTTGGTTACAATTGAGGCGTTTCTGGCTAAAATCGAATATGGAGAGAAGCGGGCAATCCGTTTTGTAAGATCACTGTCTTTGTCATGAAGCCCATAGACAGCAAAAATACCTCGGCAATTCCATAGCCTGGAAAGTTCCATGTCGCGATCATCGTTGTCTCCGATAATGCAGACGCGCCGGCTTATTTCTTCCCTGGTCATTTTTAAAATCTGATCGAGTTTGGTGTGGGGTTTTTCCTCATCAATTTCAATCACTCGGAAAGGAACATCATATTCGCCGCGGGCTTCCCTGTCTTTAAAAGACTGGTCAAGGTTGGGTGTAGGATCTTTTTTCCTGGCAAAAATAGTGGCTATGTATTCGCCGATTTTTGTGTAGTCAGCCCGCTTTTTGGCCTGGAAAGATGTGGCGTCGGTGAGGATTATGTTAGTAAATCCTTTTTCTTTGCTTTTCCGGAATGCTTGCTGGATGCCGGGATATGGCTTGAGGTGTTTAGCTCTAACCTGGCTGAAAATTTTCTGCGCTTTCAGGGCTAGTGCGCCAATTTTTTTTGGATCGATTTCCCCGTTACTTTTCAGGTTTTCAATATTATCAAAGAAACCGGTTTGTGCCATTTCCTGTACTACCCCTTCGTATTCAATTGTTTTGTGCCTGAAATAGATTTTCTGCATGGTATTGGCGACAGTTTCTTCCGGAATTCCGGTAGCTTCAGCAATGGTGGCGGACATTGCTTCATAGGCGGGGACAGCGAATTCCAGAAAGTCAGAGGTGGTGTTGTCCTGGTCCCATACAAGTGTGTCAATTCCATCTGCCCAGTTAGAGTCCTGATTTTCGGAGGTATTTATTGTATGATGTTCCATGATTGATTTGCTATGCGTTAAAGAGGAGGTTAAAATTATAGCCTAAGTATTTTTACATGAAAAGCGATTTACTTAATCAGGAAGGTAAGATGCGACTGGATGAACCCTTGGCGTTTAGGCTCCGGCCTACTGTTTTAGAGGATTTTTTTGGACAGGAAGAGATTGTAGGAGAGGGCAAACTGCTTCGCCAGCTGATTGCTGAAGATAACCTGCATTCGGTGATTTTTTACGGCCCTCCGGGCTGTGGAAAAACTACTCTGGCCTATATTATTGCCAATGAATCGTCAGCGGAATTTGAGGTAATGAGTGCTGTTACCGGCGGGGTGCCTGAGCTTAGAAAAGTGGTTGCGGCGGCAAAAGAACGCAAACTTATGGGGAGGCGCACAGTTCTTTTTGTTGATGAAATCCATCGTTTTAGTAAAAGCCAGCAGGATGCCCTGTTGCCGCATGTTGAAGATGGTACAGTTATTTTGATTGGTGCTACAACCGAAAACCCGTCATTTGAGGTTATCTCGGCTTTGTTATCCAGGTCCCAGGTTTTTGTGTTTAAGGCTCTTGGTGAAGAGGCTTTGTTAAAAGTATTGCAGCGGGCTCTTTTGAAAGCTTCGGAAATAATGGGTAATCATCGGGTTAGTCTGGATGAGGAAAGCCAAAAATTTCTTGTCAGTTTTGCCAATGGCGATGCCAGATCTCTTTTGAATAATCTGGAAATAGTCTTAAAACTGGCGAAGAAAGAGACTTTGGCTATTCAGGATGTCCAGCAGATTTTACAAAGAAAGAACCTGCGTTACGATAAAAAAGGGGAGGAACATTATAATATTATTTCCGCCCTGCATAAAAGTATGCGCGACAGCGACCCGGATGGGGCGCTATATTGGCTGGGAAGGATGCTGGAAGGCGGGGAAGATCCTCTTTATGTTGCCAGACGACTGATCAGGTTTGCTTCTGAGGATGTAGGGATGGCAGATCCTCATGCCCTGCTGGTGGCTGTTGCAGCAAAGGATGCCTGTCATTTTGTGGGGATGCCTGAATGTTCTGTTAATCTGGCGCAGGTGGTTGTGCATTTAAGTATGGCTCCAAAGAGTAATGCGCTTTACGCTGCGTATGGTGCAGTTCAATCCGATATCAACAAATACGGTAATCTGGAGGTGCCTTTGCATATACGTAATGCTCCAACCAAGCTGATGAAAGAGTGGGGGTATGGTAAGGGGTACAAGTACGCCCATGATTTTGCTGATGCCAAGGTTGATCAGGAACATCTTCCCGATCAGCTAAAGGGAAGAACCTATTATGAACCGACGGATAGGGGATTGGAATCCAAGATTAAAGAGAAACTTGATTTGAAAAGAAAGGCTTAAGGATTTGCTAATTCCTGTTTTGATACGGCATTGAAAATCCGTTTGGGTTTTCTGGCGCCCAGGTCGATTATCCAGACGGGAGCGTCTTTGGAGTAGTTGCTGTTCCAGGTCAGATCGACCTGTAGTCCTGATGAACTGATGTTTGGGGTGTCATCATAGATTTTGCTTACAATGTCATTGCAGCTTTGCCAGGCGTTTCCGACGTTGGTTTTAAGGTATTCGTAATCTGTTGAATTGAGTCCAATGGACATGATTTTTTCATTGCCGGTAATGATTTTTTTATTGTTCCAGGTGAAAGTGTTTGATTCGATATAATCTTTTTCCTTGGGCAGATCGTTATAGAAAAGATAAATCCAGGTACTGCCCTGGCAGTCTTTGGTGACGTTGGAGCCCCTGACTTTTCCTAAACGTCCGTTTTTGTCCTTCATGGTCAGGTCGATCTTATTTTTCATTTGGGCGTAAGCATTTTGAAGGCTGATTTTATTGAGCAGTTTTGCGGAATCAGCAGATTTTGTGGTTTGGGTACCAGTTTGGATGGTGTTTTTAGCTACAGGAGTTGTGCTTTCTGTGCAGGCGGCTAAAAGAATGGAGGCAATGATGAGAGTAGGGATAAATTTTTTCATAGGGCCAGGGTTAGTTGTTTGATTATTTTTGTTTGTTTGCCGGCAAGATTATATCTCTAATTGACCTGTTTTATCCATTAATTTTAACCAGCTTGACAGTAGGAACTTTCAAGCTATACTCATTACGCCTAGAATTTGAGTAAATAAATTCCTGGCGCCAGGTCCCATCGTCTAGTGGCCTAGGACATCAGGTTTTCATCCTGAAAACAGGGGTTCGATTCCCCTTGGGACTACCAAAAATTAATGCAGATAAGTGGGGCTTTCAAGTTTAATCATGCTTTTCAGCAGGGGGCTGTTTTCGATGCGGCTGTAAATGGTGAGGTTAATAATTTTATTGATTAATTCACGGTTTTGCTGTTCCAATTGGTCTTTCTGAATTTGCTGTTCTTTTAACACATACCCTTTCTGATAAGAGTTGCTGTCATTTAAAAGCAGTACAATGCTTAGGATGATAATGATGGAGAGCAGGGTAAAAATTAGCATAAAAATGCTCTTTTTTACTTCTTCCGAGAGTGTTTTTTTGCGGGTAAAGATTTTGCCTTCACGTTTCCGGTCTAAATATTCAGAAGCTGTAGTCGACATTTGGAATTTCTAAATATTCTACAACAATAATTCCCGTGCCAAGGCTTGCAATTGCTTCAAAAGCAGCCCTGCTCAGGTCCAGATCCATGCCGGATGCGTAAGGACCGCGGTCGTTTATCACGACTTCGATGTGTTGTCCGTTGGACATGTTTGTTACAAGGATTCTTGTGCCAAAAGGAAGAGTTTTATGGGCGGCTGTGAATTTGTCAGGGTCAAAAGGTTCACCAGATGAGGTTCCCCAGTTGGCGAAGTCGTTGCCATACCAGGTTGCCCGTACAAATCTGGAGCCTTCGCTACTCTTGATGGTTTTGTAGATCAGGTTGGCAAAAGCGGCGCGGGTTAACACTGTTTCTCCATGAAGGGTTCCGTCGGTTCTGCCGGACAGGACCAGTGTTCTTTCTTTTGCAATTTGTGCGTATGGTGCGTACCAGGCGTCTACTGGTACATCGGGGTAGGGCTGATCCTCAACTTTTTCGGGGATGTTTTTCCCTTCCCTTAAAAGACATATTTTAAGTGCTTCAGCCAGGTTAATGGTTCTTTCTGGATGGAATAAATGATCGGGGTAACCACTGACGGTTCCAGCCTGAAAAGCTTCTAAAACGGACTGATAAAACCAGTCTGTGCTCTTTACGTCTTCAAACTCTAATTGCTGCTGAGTTTGCTGTTGTGTGGTACCGGTGTTGTCTGTAGTTGATTTGGGGAGGGCGTTTGAAAGCAGTTTTAGCGCTTCGGCGCGATTGATTTCCTGGTCAGGTTTGAAGGTGCCGTCGGAGTAGCCCTGAATTAATCCTTTTTGTTTAAGGTAACTGATTGCAGAAAAATATTTGTTACCGATATCTACATCAGGGAAGGGGGCGGCCAGTTGTTCGGTTTGCTCTGTGCTTTGAAGCTGTGTTTGCTGGGTTGATTGTTCGGTTTGCCCCGTGAGTTCCTGTGTTAGGGTCTGGGTGGTTTGGGTAGATTGGGCTTGAGCCAAAAAGATGATGCCTGTCATTCCCCAGAAAATGGTACTGATTTGAATGATGGTTTTAAATTTCATTTGCAATTGATGCTTCAGAAATTGATTTTGGTTTGATAGTAAGGTACCTGGAGTCACCTGCGCCCACCGATTCAGTTTCGATGTCGTTGTATTTGTCCTGGGCTAGGTGAAGGTGGATCATTCTTCTAAAGTATGGAGCCATTGGGGGCAAAGATTGTGGTTTATTGGTTTTACGTACGGCTTCCACTTTGCGTTCAGCGAGTGCAAGGACGTTTTCTTCCTGTCTTTTGCGGTAATCATCTACATCCAGGATAATGTTGCAGTTCTCCTTATTCTTGCTCCAAATAATTGTTTTTAAAATGTTTTGCAGGGCGTAGATGTTTTCGCCGTGGTGTCCGATGAGGAGACTGGGTTCTTCACTTTCGATATTTACCCTGAAACTATCTTTTTCTATTTCTTCAATCCGTATTTTCCTGAATGGTGAATTGATCCTGTGCAAAAGCTCTTCCAATAATTCTTGGATAAGGGTTTCCATATTTATTTCATTAAATTATTAAGGATTGATGGATTACTTTTCAGTATTATTGTCAGTTTCTTTCTTGGGTGGAAGGACTCTGACTTTAACGTTGTTTTCTGTATCAACCTGTTTGTTAACAACCAGCTGCTGGATAATTCCATAGAGGGTTGAGATGCTCCAATATAAGCCGACACCGGCCGGTACGGAAGCTGTAAACAGGGCTATCATAACCGGCATGAAGTAGATCATTGATTTGCTGGCCATTTCCATTTCGGAACCTGGTTTATTCTTTTCAGTCTTTACCTCATCTTTCTTTTTGTTTTTTACGAAGGATAGTTTCATTTGCAGGAACTGGAGTCCTCCAACAAAAAGTGGTAGTGCGATTGCATTAACTTTGGTCAGGTCCAGGAAGCCAAGGAAGATGACATTGATGCTGTGGACATCGAAGTTTTTGAGCGGTTCGTAAAGCAGGTAAGCCGTGTTCGGGTTTAATCCATCCTGAATGACGTAAAAAAGCGCGATTAAGATTGGGAACTGGATTAGAAGAGGCAAACAGCTGCCAAAAGGATTTACTTTGTACTCTTTCCATAAAGCCATGGTTTCTTTGGCGATCATTTCCTGGTTGTCTTTGTATTTTTCCTTGATTTTGTTCAGCTTGGGCTGAAGTTCATTCATCCTGCGCTGGGAAACGAGTGCTTTTTGGGAAGGAATTAATAAAATGGTTCTGATCAGTATGGTAAGGAGCAGGATGGCGAAGCCGAGATCATGGAATGGAAGAATGGAAGTCAGTAAGATTAGGACATTGTAGATTGGTTGATAACAGACAGTGGTCCATAGGAAGCTAAGCCAACTTTGAGGTTTGACTTCGAATTCGGCGCTTTCGATGGTTTTGGTTGTGGGGCTGGCTATATTTATGGATTCCTGGGTAGATGAAGCCTGTGTAAGTTGAGTTTGTGATGATTCAATCTGGGTGAGCTGATCCTGGGTTGTGCTTTGGGTGCCGTTTGGAGTGGCTGCATTTGCCAGCATTAAATCAGCTCTGACTTTATATTTGCCGAGTGTTGAAAAGAGAGCGTGGTTCCAGCTTTTGAGGTTGATAGTGTGTTCCTGTCCGGGATTTATAACCAGATCACTGGTCCCTTCGCAGCTGATGCCGGCATTGTTGGTTTTTGTTTCCCACTTGCCGTTATTACTGTAGAGGACCTGTAATGGTTCATTGGGGCAGGTATTTTTTAAAGTTGCGACCTGGTTGGTGTTGTTGGAAATTTTGATCGAAATGATGTCATCCTGTCCGTATTCTTTGCTGGTGGCGGCAATTACAATTTCACTGCTTTTGGGCTGGTTTTCAGTGTTCTTGTTTCCGGAGAACATGCTAAAAACGTAGTTTACAAGCAGGAAGATGATGATGATGGTCAGTAAGTCTTTTGCTTTCATTATTTTATGGTGATGGCTTTAAATGTTTTGATTATAACTGTTTGTAAATCTGCAAAACCGAGTCCAGTGAGACTTTTTTTACAGATCAGGATCAGATCGCAAGGATTAGCCAGTGATTGGTGGTTTAGTCTGATAATTTCATAGACCTGCCGGCGAAGTCGGTTACGGTCGACAGCGTTTTTGGCAACCTTAGAACTTACCGTAACGCAGAAGTGGCTGGTTTTTCCGGGTGATGGTAAAAATTTTGCGGTTAAGTAATCGTTGTTTAGTTTTTTACCTTTGTTCAGCAGATAAGCGACGCGGGATCTTTTCAGTCGCAATGTGGAAGGAATCATAACTTTAGATTAAACCCGCAGTAACTTCTTATTTAAGTTTAGTTTCGCTGCTTACGGTCAATTTCTTGCGGCCCTTGGCGCGGCGGCGGTTCAGAACTTTGCGTCCGTTTTTGGTCTTTGACCTTTTAAGGAAGCCGTGGGTCTTGAGTCTTTTTCTCTTCTTGAGTTTTCCTAACATATCAAAAAAATTATTGGGTTTGTGATTTGCGTAGAGAGAATAACTGCTGGAAGCTGAGGTGTCAACCTATTGTGGGCCTGGCTTATTTGTTTTCCCTAAAGGCTGTAATGCTGCCAAAGACGCTTCCAA
>JAGOLJ010000105.1 GCA_017994125.1 Candidatus Altimarinota bacterium | reverse complement strand
GTTTTGATCTGGCCGGTTTCCATACCAACAACCAGGTCTGCAATCGTAGAGTCTTCGGTTTCTCCGCTGCGGTGTGAAACTACGGCTGTCCATTTTGCCGCACGTGCCACTTTGATCGCCTGGAGCGTTTCGGTCAGGGTTCCTATCTGGTTTAATTTAATCAGTATAGAATTTGCGGCCTTGGTTTTGATGCCCTCTTTAAGCCTTTTAACGTTGGTAACCAGAAGGTCGTCGCCTACAATTTGTACTTTTTTGCCAATACGCTTGGTAAGCGCGGTCCAGTTTTCCCAATCGTCTTCAGCCAATCCATCCTCAAGCGTAATAATCGGATATTTTTTAACCAGAGCTTCCCAGTAGGCGACCATCTGGCTCCCGGTCAGCGCCTCACGCTTTCCTTTGATCCTGAAATTATAAACTTTTTTGTTACTGTCATAGAACTCGGTAGCTGCGCTGTCTACGCCAAGCATAATATCTTTCCCCGGCTTGTATCCGGCTTTTTCAATCGCTTTCAGGATAAATTCAAAAGCCTGTTCCTGATCCTTCAGGCTTGGGGCATAACCGCCTTCATCGCCAACCGTCGTCTGGAATCCGGCCTCCTTTAAAAGTTTTCCCAGCTGGTGAAAAGTTTCAGCTCCCATCCGCAGGGCTTCCCTAAAACTAGTTGCGCCAACGGGCATAATCATGAATTCCTGAATATCAAAACCGCTATCCGCATGTTTGCCGCCATTCATGATATTCATCATCGGCACGGGCAATAATCTGGCTTTTGGGTTTAAATATTTGAACAGACTTACTTTTTTTTCGGTAGCCGCAGCCTTAGCGCAGGCCAGGGAGACCCCCAGTATGGCGTTGGCTCCCAGGTTGCTCTTGGTTTCAGTACCATCCAATGCGATCATCAGTTTATCAATTTCAGCCTGCTTTTGGACCTCTTTGCCCTTTAGCGCCTTTCGGATTTTTTTATCCACATTTTCACAGGCTTTAAGTACCCCTTTGCCTAGATATCTGGACTTGTCTCCGTCGCGCATTTCCAGTGCCTCATGCGCTCCTGTTGATGCTCCGCTTGGAACAATGGCCCGGCCTTCGGCTTTTTGTGTTTTTACAACCACTTCAACAGTGGGATTTCCTCTTGAATCAAGCACTTCTCGTGCATGGATATTCGTAATTTTCGACATTTATTTTTGGTTAGATGATAATTTTTTTTAGATTTTTGGTCGTGGCGGGCGGGAATATGCCCTTCAACAGTCCCGGGGCCCCTTCCCCTGGCTGTTTTCAGGCCACATTCCCGCCCGCCCATAAAGCATTCCTAAAGTTAATATACCCCACTAAAATTTACAATCCTAAAAAAATCCGATATCATACGCCTCGCATTACCCAATTTTACAACATTTATGGATATTATCTGGCACGGATTTTCCTGTTTCACCATCAAAAGCAAAAACGGCACCATCGTCACCGATCCATATTCTCCTGAAGTCGGCTTAAAACTCCCTGCCCTTAAAGCAGACATCGTTGTCACCAGCCGTAAACAGAAAGCTCACAACAACGTTGCCGCCATCCAGGGATCAACGCAGATCATCACCTGGCCTGGTGAATATGAAATAAAGGGCGTAGCTATTTCCGCACAGAAACTGGTGCAGGAAGAAGAAAAGAAAAAGGCTGGAAAAGAAGTAATGGTCTTCACTTTTGATGTCGAAGGAGTCAGAATCTGCCTGCTTGGCGATATCGGAAAAGGCCTTGATGAAAGCCTTATTGAAAGCATTGGTAATGTCGATATCCTTCTTATTCCAGTGGGTGGAAACGACACTCTGGATGCCAAAACTGCCCACGCGGTTGTTGAAGAACTCGAACCCCGGGCCGTTATTCCAATGCACTTTGCCATTCCAGGAATGAAAGAGAAATACGATGATGTGGCTCCTTTTATGAAACTGTGCGGTGCTACAGCCGAGCCAAAAGACAAATTTTCCATCAACGCCAAAAGCGATCTCCCGTCTGAACAAACCAGCTACGTGGTCTTGACTCCTCAAACAGATTAATATACATAGTAAAAAAGTTTCCAGACGTGGCCTCGTAGTTCAATGGATAGAACAAGGCACTCCTAAGGCTTAGATGCAGGTTCGATTCCCGCCGAGGCCACCACGTTTAAACGCAGGAACTTGTCCTTGCATCTTAAAAGTGTGACTGTTACACTTTTTTCCTTTTATTAATCCATACTATGTCTTTAGCCATCGTTACCACAACCAATGAAGGCCATGTCCTTGCCGCCGACAGCATGGAAACATATAAGAATTCCATAGGCGATGTCCGTAACGGATCTTTCAGCCGTATGAAAATTTTCCAGCTTAACAAAGAAGCAGGTATCACTGTTTGCGGATTATCCTATCTGGACGGCAAAAGCATTGGTCAGCATCTGGCTGCCTATATGCGGGAACAGAGCTTTGAAATAATGACACTGGAGCAGATCGCAAGTACCCTTTATGATCTTTTCATAGGCAAATACAACGCCTACATCAAAGAGTTTGAAGATAAAAAAGCTGATGAGTTAAGGCAGTTTGGTTGCAAGGATATCCAGACGGAAAGTGAGCTGGAACGGGTTACTGTCCGCTACCTGGACCTTGCCGGAAAAGAGATGAAACAGGATTTTTATCAACCGCTACTGGAATTTCTGCTTGCCGGTTTTAATCCCGACGGAACAAGCGGCGTTTACAAGATAACCATCCCGGACGCAAAAGATAAAGGCGGGATTATGCAGAAATTGGCACCAGGACATTGTGGCGCAACCTGGATTGGGCAGACTGACGTATTGGTCCGCCTGGTTAGAGGATGGAGCCCTGAAATCAAACGAAATAAGGTGATTGCGGACCTGCCCCAGGTAAAGCGCGAAGATTTTTTACGCGCTCTTGATGACCAGGAATACATTATTAACTGGGCCACCATGACTGTTCAGGATGCTATCAATTTTTCCAGTCTTGCCATTAGGACAACTGAAAATCTCCAGCAAATTACAGATGGAACCTATGCAGCCCCCGGTTCTTCACCGGGCGTTGGCGGCCCCATTGATATAGCCGTTATCACTCCGGAAAAAGGCTTTTTCTGGGTAAAAAGAAAAACTCTGAGAATCGGCAATACCTCGGTCGACATGGAGTAAATCACGGCTTGACCATCCTGATTTACCACCATAAACTGCGGCCATGAAATATTTCATCCAGACACTTGGTTGCATGATGAACTACTCCGATACGGAGCGCGTTGCTGCAATCCTTGAAAAAATGGGATACGAAAAAACCGATAAGCCCAATCAGACCGATTTATACATTTTCAATACCTGTTCTATCAGACAGAAAGGTGAAGACCGTGTTTTTGGACAGTTAAAGAAAATTAAAAGCTGGAAACAGGCCAATCCGCGCCTCCATGTTGGCCTGACCGGCTGCATGGTCCGCAAAACCAGCACCAAAAACAGCCTCAAAGAAGACAAGGATGACCTGTTGCGCAAGCCTCTTCCCGGCGTTGATTTTGTTTTTAATATTAAAGACGCCCATCGGCTTGGTGAACTTATCAGCGAAGCTGAACCGCGGCTGGAAATTGATAACGGGGAGCTCAATCTTTCCGGATACGAAGATCTGGGGCTGGATGATTACCTTAAAATTACACCTAAATATTCCAGTCCGTTAATCGCCTATGTCCCGATTCAGGTAGGTTGCGATCAGTACTGCACTTACTGCATTGTCCCTTACGCCCGCGGCCGCGAACAAAGCCGTCCATTGGCAGACATCATGCGTGAATGTGAAAAATTGGTTGAAAACGGTTGCAAAGAAATAACCCTTGGCGGCCAGATTGTAAACTCCTGGGGGCAAAGTGATCTCGACCTCAAAAATATTGAAAGAGTTATACCGGAATTTTCCAGCCTTCCTGAAAAATTTCAAAAAGAACCATTCGTTTACCTTTTAACCCAGGTTGATAAACTGCATAGTAAAGGATTAAATCGCCTGCGTTTCACCTCACCTCATCCGCGCTATTTCTCCGACGCCCTTATTGAAGCGCACGCCCAGCTTAAGACACTTTGTCCTCATATCCATTTGCCCATCCAGTCCGGCGATGACCAGATTCTGCAGAAAATGAACCGCCGCTATAAAGC
>JAGOLJ010000104.1 GCA_017994125.1 Candidatus Altimarinota bacterium | reverse complement strand
TTGACGGCGGATATTAAGAAAAAAGAAGAACTTTTAAACACGCTGGATTATAAGGAAAGACTGGAAAAGATCCGTGAATCCCTGGTTAAAGAGGTCCAGCTGCTGCGTATAAGGAAAAAAATCAGGAATGATATTTCGACGGAAATGAACAAAAACGAGCGTAATTTTCTGCTTAAACAGGAGCTTAAGGCGATTAAAAAGGAGCTGGGAGAAGAAACGAATGATTTTGCCGGACTGGGCGGGCTGGGGGGTGATGAAGATGAGATAAAGGAGCTTAAACAAAGAATCAAGGCTGCTAAAATGCCTGTTGAGGTTGAAAAAATCGCCAACCATGAATTGGACCGTTTAAAGAAAATTTTCCAGATTTCACCCGAATATACGGTAGCACGTACCTATATTGAATGGCTTTGTGATATGCCGTGGGAAAAAAGCAGTCCAACCAGGGTTGATGTAAAAAAAGCACGCAAGATTCTGGATGAAGATCATTATGGACTTGAAAAAATCAAGGAGCGCATACTTGAATATCTGGCTGTATGCCAGCTTAAGGACAAAACGGCCGCCACCATCCTGTGCTTTGTGGGACCGCCGGGCACCGGAAAAACCTCACTTGGAAAATCGATCGCGAGGGCGATGGGGAGGGCCTTTATCCACACATCGCTCGGAGGTATCCGTGATGAAGCGGATATCCGCGGACACCGCCGTACTTACGTGGGCGCAATGCCCGGCCGCGTGATTCAGAGTATTAAAAGGGCTGCCTGTAACGACCCGGTTTTTATGCTGGATGAGATCGATAAAATTGGTAAAGATTTCCAGGGTGATCCGGCTTCGGCGCTTCTGGAGGTGCTGGATCCTGAACAGAATAATGCTTTTACCGATCATTACCTTGATGTTCCCTTTGACCTTTCCAAGGTGTTTTTTATTATGACGGCGAATTTTCTTGATCCAATTCCTCCGGCGTTACTGGACAGGATGGAAATTATTGAACTTTCAGGTTACACGGAGGAAGAAAAGCTTCAGATTGCCAAACGCTATCTGCTGCCAAAACAGATTGAATTAAACGGCCTTGGCAAGCAACCTGTAAAATTTACCGATGACGCGGTGATCCACATTGTGCGCTATTACACCAGTGAAGCCGGATTGCGCGAGCTGGAAAGGCAGATTGCCGCAGTCTGCAGAAAAGTTGCCAAAGACATGATCGAAAAGAAAAAGAAGGTTACAGTGATTGGTAAAAACGATATTGAGAAATATCTTGGTGTGGAAAAGTATTTCTTTGAAGCCGCGCAACGTGAAGACACAGTTGGGGTATCAACAGGCTTGGCCTGGACGCCAACGGGCGGAGATATCATTTTTATTGAGGCTTCCAAAATGAAGGGTGCCAAGAACCTGATTCTTACGGGCAGCCTGGGCGAAGTGATGCAGGAATCGGCAAGAGCGGCATTAACGTATATTAGAAGCCATTCGGCTGCGCTGGGGATAAAGGATACTATTTTTGAAAAGTCTGATATTCACATCCATGTGCCGGAAGGCGCGACTCCCAAGGATGGGCCTTCTGCCGGTATTACAATCTGCACGGCGCTGGTTTCACTTTTGACTGACCGGAAAATCCGGCATGATATTGCGATGACTGGCGAAATTACCCTTACCGGGCGCATTTTGCCAATTGGAGGACTTAAGGAAAAAATCCTGGCAGCCAAAAGGGCAATGATCAAAACGATTATTATACCCGAAAAAAATCGTAAAGACCTTAAGGAAATCCCCAAACACCTGCTGAATAACCTGGATATAAAATTCGCGGCAGAGATATCGGACGCCCTTAAGATTGCCCTGATTGAAGAGAAGAAAAAGGTTCCGGCGAAAATCAGTGAAAATAATATTGTTACCAAAGTAATCCCATTAGCGGGTAACCATAAGAGTGCGGTGGTTAACGTGGTGAAAATGGGGGTTGTGAAAAAAAGCAAAGAAAAATAAAATACGGTCATGATTTCACCATGCATTTTTATTGATATAGATTCAAACAAATCACTGGTTTGTACCAAGCCGGTGCCTGGCCAGTTTGAGCCAAAAAGAGCGGCAGAGAATATCAGGCTGCTTCATGCCCATGCGATGAAAAAAAATATCAACGTGATTTCGCTGGTGGAAACAAAACTTTTGGCCAAACCCAATTACGACAAACTGGATGCAACGCTTGAAAAAAAACATCTGCTGGTGAAACCAGGTGAAAAAAAAGACAAAGTTAAAGAATTGCTTCTGCAAAATAAACAGATTGTTTTGGGTAAGGATAATTTTGACATATTTTCCAATACCCTTTTGCTGGATCTGCTTAAGGAAGCAAAAGTCCAAAACCTGGTAGTATACGGCTACGGAATTGATTACGGCATTGAGCACGCCGGCGTGAAGTTAAGAGAAGAAGGATTTAATATCTATATTCCGGTGGATGCAGTGACGGCGATTAATGAGGTTAATCGCGAGCCGGCGGTTAAGGAGCTTCATAACGTGGGGGTGCAGATCTGGAATTCGGAATTTTTGATGCAGAACACCTAAGCTCCGGGAGCTTGCCAGCACCGGGAGCTCACCTATTGCCATTTTCAGCATTTGTGTTATACTGGCGTCCTTTTAAAGTTACCTTATGAAGATCCTAAAACCGATTTTCGTTATCCTGATGCTAGCTCTGGTTATTTTTGGATTTTACCAGCTGGTGATTTTTCCAATGATGAAAACTAATATGCAAATCGTCCATATGATTGACCCGGACACTTTATTGGTGATGGAAAACGGTAAACTGGAAGAAGTTCAGCTGATTGGGGCTGATGCCCCTGAACTGACCGGGGAATATAAAGACCGGCAATGTTTTGATTTCCAGGCCCGCCGCCTGGCGGCGGTGCGTTATTTTAGTGGAAGCCGCGATTTAACGCTCTCAACTGATGATAGCTTAGGTGATACCGATGTCTATGGCCGTAAATTGCGTTATGTAACTTTGGCTGACGGTACACTTTATAATCAGGAACTGATCCGTGATGGACTGGCTAAAGAATCTGATCCTCAAAACAAGAATTATTCAAAAAAAGAGGGTTTTCTAAAAGCCCAGCAGGAGGCGCAGCAAAACTCCGCCGGCATCTGGAATAAACAGACCTGCGACGGGAGATATTGATATTTGCCATAAGGGTGACACTTACCCTCGGGGTAAATAAAACGTTTTTTGGGTTGGAAACGCAAAGGTTGGAAACCAAATAAAAACTCCCCAAGTCCAGACAGAAAGGAGTAAAACAACGGACAACCCGGAAATTATTGGTTTCCAGATTAGAAGCTTATCTTAAGCCGTTACCGGATTAAGACAGTATTTCTCTCATTCGCCGATTTGCACTGTTTGAAAGAAAAGCCGAAGCAAATCCCTCAAAAAAGCACAGTCGAAAAACGAAGTCTATTCCCATTCTTATAACAGTCCGGCCTTTTGACCCACCGAACGATAAGGACAGGCGCGCCATGAACCTGGGGGACTCATGGACACGGAGATACAACTTTGAGCCCGAAGCTTGAGGAGGAAGCTGCCAAAGATTTTAAGCATGAAGGCGGATTCGATACCTAAGGTCTTTAACAGCTTTCTCCCCAAGAGTGGCCGATTTCAATGATCATAGCTCCAAGCCGGGATTTGAAAAATGAACGCCCAAAGAAAGAGATAACTTAATTCAAGCAGCGGAAACTTTAATTTATAGGCTTACAAGTTTTGATTGATTTCGTACAGAAGGATGAAGGTCAGATCAAAAACTAAAGAAGTCTAGAAACTAAGTTCATTCCAAATATTTCTGATGCTTAAAATGCGAGCCCATTAAGCGGAAATATCTGGTGAAAACATTAGATCTGGGGGATCAAATGTTTTTATTCCAAATCCCAAAGCAAGGAGGAAGCTGTATTGGAATTGTTTTTAAGCTTTTCCAAGGCAGCTTTCTCCTGACTTTGGTTTTGTTTTTGTTTTTAAGGGACACAAATAGTCGTTGCTGTCTTTTCTAGTTATCAGTAAATTGTATCATATATTTTAAGTATATGTCAATACTTAAGGTGTGGGGATTTTATGGTGGAAACATTGAAAAATTTTTTCCTTTGCTGTAAGTTCTTTCTGCTTTCAGATTACTGAGTTTTGTTTTATCCCGTGCCGGGGTAGCTCAGTGGTAGAGCGAAGGACTGAAAATCCTT
>JAGOLJ010000103.1 GCA_017994125.1 Candidatus Altimarinota bacterium | reverse complement strand
AAAGCAAAGAAAAATGAGCGCGGTAAAAAAGAGTGGCGCTTACGCCTGGCTTGTTTCAAATATGGCGAATGGAGAAAATGCAGAGCCGGAGAAGCCGAATGAGCGATGCATCAGTAATGATTTGCGCTTCCACGGCAACGCTTCTTACATGTACCTTTCCATGGCCTTGGTGATGTCGATGTTGCTTATGTCCAGGTCGACGGCGGGAATGAGGTTTTCTTCCGTGGCCAAGGCGGCAGCATCGCCGGTGTGAGTCATGCCGGGCTCCTGTTCTTCGTAGGTGGGTTTGTCTACCTGGTAGAAAATTCCTATTGGTAATTTATCGGTCTGCCAGGCTTTTTTCATGGCCTGTTCAAAGCTGGTTTTATCGAAGCCGGCGTCTGTTTCCAACTTGTAAACGTGTTGCAGAAAATAAGCGTAGGTGTTGATTTTGTTGAAGGTTACACAAGGCTGGTAGATATCAATAAAAGAAAATCCTTTATGTTTTACAGCCTCTTCAATCAATTTGGTGAGATGGGGAGCGTCGCCGGCGTAGCCTCTGGCAATAAAGGTTGCGCCCATGGTGAGGGCAAGGGCGATTGGGTTTAAGGGCTCTTCAATAGCTCCAAAAGGCGTAGATGGTGATTTGTAGCCTTTGGCGCTGGTGGGCGTGGCTTGGCCTTTGGTGAGTCCATAGACCATGTTGTTATGGACC
Source organism: Candidatus Altimarinota bacterium (assembly GCA_017994125.1). Classification (GTDB taxonomy): domain Bacteria; phylum Patescibacteriota; class Gracilibacteria; order UBA1369; family UBA1369; genus JAGOLJ01. The sequence continues at coordinate 3,496 of JAGOLJ010000103.1, read as the reverse complement.
ATGTAGGTCATGTCGATATTGCGGCGCATGACGTGGACAAAGTGGCCCATGCCAATGCCGTAGCCGTCGCCGTCGCCGCCGTTGATGAGGACGGTTAGTTTGGGATTGGCGAGCTTTACCCCGCTGGCAGGCGGAACTGAGCGGCCGTGGAGTGTGTGCAGGCCGTAAGTGTCCACCCAGTGTGGCATTTTGCTGCTGCAGCCTATGCCGGAGATCATGGCGATTCGATGGGGTTCAATGTTGAGATTGGCAAGGGCCTGCTTGATGGCTACCTGGATGCCGAAGTTTCCACAACCGGGACACCAGTCCGGTTTGGCAACGGTATCGAAGTCTTTTGAGGAAAGCATAGTATTTGTGTTAATTGTTATTGATTGTGGCGTGGAGTAACCACTTTTCCGCACGCTTTGCCTGATTCGCTCCGGCTAGCATGTACGCCTCCGCGAAGGTCTCGCATGCATGATGCTCGACCGGGCTGCGCTCGCAATGGCGGGAAAGTGGTTACATCCACGCCACAGCAGCTTCCAAATTCAATCCATTTATTTTTTCAAAAGTGCTTTTACTTTATCGAGTAATTCGTGCGCGGTGAACTGGCGGCCGGAATATTTGAGAAGTTTGTCATTAATAAGGAAGCCTGTTTTTTCGCGGATTAGGGCGCAAAGCTGGGCCTCGCTATTTTGCTCGATGCCGATGACGTGCTTGGACTTGGCGAGGATTTCGCCAATTTCTTTGGTGTGGAACGGCAGCATGTAAACGACATTGAGTAACCCGACTTTGATGCCTTCTTTGGCGAGATCCTGGATTACTTCAATGGCTGCTTCTTTAGTGGAACCCCAGGTTACAAGGGTCAGATCAACCTGGTCGGGGGTGACCTCTTTGCCGGCATTGGGGCCGGGATTTGTACCAGCGGTTTCGGTGGAATAGGTCATAAGTTTTGGAGCCGGTAGCTCCTTGATGGCTGACTCAAGTTTACGGGCACGCTTATCAACCATTTTGATGCGATTTTCTTCGGTTTCGGTAAGGTCGCCGCTTTCGTCGTGCTCGTCGGTAGAGCTGCGATGCATGCCGCCTTTCATGCCGGGTAACGTTCGCGGGCTGATGCCATCATCAGTAAGTTTATAACGAAGGAAATTTCCATCAGGTGATTGCCAGTTTTTATCCGCCATCAATTTATCCAGTTCGGCCTGTGATAACAGTTTGCCGCGTTCAACTTTTAAACCGGTTGCATCAAAAGGAGCGACGGTCTGGATGCTTTCGGCGATGTGCTTATCAGTAACAACAATTACCGGCAGCTGGTATTTTTCTGCCAGGTTGAAGGCCTGATGGGTTAGATAGAAACATTCATTGTAATCGCCTGGTACAATAACGATGCGTGGAAATTCACCCTGGGATGAATGGAGTATAAATTGAAGATCTGCCTGTTCGGTGCGGGTAGGAAGGCCTGTGGAAGGGCCGGGGCGCTGGACTTCGACTACGACAACTGGAATTTCACACATGCCTGCCATGCCGAGTGCTTCAACCATCAGGCTGTAGCCTCCGCCACTGGTTCCGGTGAGGGCGCGTACGCCTGCCCAACCGGCGCCGATAGCCATGTTGATGGCGGCGATTTCATCTTCGGTGTGTTTAACAATAATGTTGAAATCTTTGGCGTAGGCGGCCATGGTATGGAGGATGGATGAACTGGGGGTCATGGGGTATTCCGCTACCAGTTTGCATCCTGCTTTTACAGCACCAAGGCAGGTTGCGTCATTGCCGGTTAAGAGCATTTTTTTTGGCCTGCCGTCAATTTTTTTGAGTTCATAATCGAACTGGCCTTTGTAATTTTGCTGAACGTAATCGTAGCCGGCTTTGGCGGCAGCGATGTTGTTATTGACGATTTCTTCGCCTTTGCGAGCAAATTCATCGCGCAAAATCTGCGCGAAAATTTCGATATCGTAATTGACCAACCCCAGGCTGGCGCCAATGCCCACGGTGTTCCTGGTGATATCACCTTTGCCCTGTTCCGCAGCCAGTTTTTTGAGCGGCACATGGAAAAGTTTGACGCCTTCCGGTGCTTTAAAAGTTTCGGGTTTGATAATATCGGCGTCATAGATAAGTCCGCCGCCGGGGATTATTTCGTTAAGATGAAGGTCTACAGTCTCTTTATTCATGGCAAGCAAAAGGTCCAGCTTTTCTTTGTGTACGCCAACATGTTTTTCGCTGATTCTGATGCAGTCGCTGTTATGTCCGCCGCGGATAAGCGACGGGTATTCTGGATTGCCAAAAGCATAAAGGCCGCCGCGATTTGCGGATATGGCAAAAAAGTTACCAGCGCTCTGGATTCCCATGCCGGCCTCGCCGCCAATCATCCAGGTGAGATCATTTGTGTTCATAAATCATGGAGTTGAGCAAATACCGGCAATAGTATAGCACGGCAGTTTGATAAAGCTACCTTGGGCAGATGGCTTGAGCCTGAAGGATGTTTTGAGTTGGACTGTCAGGGAGTTTTGACTTTTGTGGCGGGAAAAGCCCTAATGGAAGATCCGGAGTGAGATCCCACGGATAGATGGGAGGATTTTTTTTCCTTTTATGGATTTTGCGTTTCCAAAGGTCCTGGATTGACTCATACAGTTGCCTGATTTCTTCACGTTTTTGCGCGATTTGAGCAGCAGGATCATTTATAGCGGGAGCTGTCCCTGAATCAATCAACTCTCTGGCAACCAACTTAACGGCTTTCATTAAACCACTGTAGATTCTTTTACATTTTCTGACTGATGCGAGTTCGTTATTAGCCAGCGTCCCGTCAAAATCCATTAAAACCAGGCATTGATTTCTACTGATATGATGTATATCCGCCATGCGGGTGTGGCATTCCACGAATTCATCAAATCTATACGCGGAAACATATTCAAAATCATCAACATCATCCCAGTCTTTATTTTCGTTGCTCCCAAGATGTGAACGTACGTAATTGGCTAATACCTGCACCCTCTGATTTTCCGCATTTTGTTTACCCTGCCAAGTCTCAATCTCTTTTTTTGCTTTAAATAAAACCTTTTCAGAGTCGTCATAAACCGTGACCATAATTTGCGATGGACATGATAGCCCCTGCCAGAAACTTTCAAGTGTTTGGCTTATAGCTTTTTCCTTGTTGTCAGAAAGTATGTCGTTTCGTCTGACTGAAGAGTTTTCCGCAATGCAGTCGAGCATTTGAATAATTCCACTACGATGAAGTTTATTGGGCTGATAACCGTTCTGATAATCACCTTTGGTCCATAAATCTACCTCTCCAGCATTTTCCAGCAACTTTTTCATCAAAGCTCCGTCTCTGATGTCGTGATAAACAAGATCATTAAACTTATCATCTTTGAGCTGGCTAATGAACTGGTCAGCCCATAAATCTTTCTTTTGTTCTACAATTTGGGCGGTACGAGTCGGCCACCCTTTATTAACCGCATACTGAAAAATCTTAACCAGGGTTTCGGTAAAAGCTTTTTTGTGGTCCAAAACCGGCGACTGT
>JAGOLJ010000102.1 GCA_017994125.1 Candidatus Altimarinota bacterium | reverse complement strand
AGTTGTTGGAGAAATTTACAATCGACTGAGTCATGACGTCGCTGTTGTAGATGGTGATGTGACGATTATCAAAGGTTTCCAGCGAAGTTGATTGGAAGTCCATTTTGCTTACACGCCCGGTATAGCCGCGGATCTGTACAACATCTCCGATTTTGAATGGCGCCTTAAATAGGATAAGGATACCGGCAACGTAGTTTTTGATAATATCCTGAAGGCCGTAACTTAGACCTAAAATACCTACGCTTACCAGCAGCGTCATATCTATTCCAACTATTTTAAGAGCCAGGGTTACTGATACTACGATGATAAAACCGCTGGTGATTTTTTCGAGCAGATTGATGGCATTTCGCTGTTGGTCATGGGTGGTTTCCAGTTTGCGCAGCTTTTTACGCAAATAGTGGATCAGGAAAATTCCGCCAATTATAATTAAAGTGGCCTCGATTACGGCGACGAACTTTTCGAGAATACTTGGGATCAGTTGTGTCCAATTGATGCCGGTTTCGGAGCTGGCTGTAGCGCCGGTATCAATGTTGGTTGCGATGGGTTGGGCCATGTTGAGGCTATAATATCAGTTTATTATAGCACAAAATGGGGAGGGGTTTAAGGCGTTTTTGTGTTATAATTATTGGAATTATTAATAAGCCAGTATGGTGGTACGTCCGGATATAAAGGAGAAATGTCCCTATTTGATAGGGCAGTTGAAGGAATTGCGGGGTTTAAGGGATCAAATGAAAAAGTCCTTTGCCAAATCCCTGCGGATAAATGATTTTAGTGGACCTGAAGTTTTAAAGAAGATGGTAAAACCCTTGGTTGTTGAGTTAAGGGAGGTTTTTCCAGGTTTATCACCAGTGGAAAAGAAATTGATGCAGCAGTTGGAAAAGGATTATCAGGATTCTCTGGATACTTTGAGCTGGTATGGGATTTTAGATGGTGAGGGTGGAAGGGCTTATAAGGCGGATTATTTATATAAGGACAGGAATGAAAAGAGTTGTGCAATTACTGCTGAATTTCCTGTCCCGCAATGGGAGCAAATATTGGCTGCACTTAAACGTGACAGGCAAAACCTTTCGCGGATTATGAAGTTACAGAAAGACGGTAATGTGCCCAGACTTTTTTTAGTGCCGATTGGGAAAAGTATTGGGTTATTGGCAGTTGCTATAATGAATAAGGGAAATGAATTAGGTTATAGGATTGAATCGAATGAGGTTGATACGGATTGCTTTATTGAGCATGAAAATGATTTAAAATTATTACCGGATCAATTATTTGTAGTGCCGGCTAATAATTTTACGCTGGCACAGCTTAATGCCAGTAAAAAAGAGGACTTAATTGAGTCTAATAAGGGGTGGATGATGGTTGTAGCAGAAAGCAAAGAAGAAATAGATCCTGTTTTTGATCTGGTATTGAATGAGGATATTAATGATGTAAAGGCATCCTGGAATAATTTACGGGCAGGATCGCAAGTGGCAAAATATTTTGAATATCTGCGCGGTTCGGGGATGACGGGTTTAACGGTCGAGGATTATTTAGTGATGCAGATGGATGCGGAAAAACATAACAGACGACTTGATGAGAAAAAAGCATCGTGCCTGGTGGAGACGTATGTCCCCGGATCGAAAATAGCTGTTGGAAAGGGGAATTATCCTGATGGACGGTCATTTTCTTTTCCCGATGATAAATCGAGGGGTGTTGTATTGAATACGATAGACCAAAGGCTTGTCTTGAGGGAGGGGGGTAAACCAAGGCATTTGAACTTTCGCAGGGCTGTCCGGATTATGCTTTAGCCAACAGTTGGTTCCAGGCCTCGGCGGTTGCGTCGGCGTTCATTGTCGGTTAGGAACTTTTTGCGTAGGCGGATGGATTTTGGGGTGATTTCTACCAATTCGTCTGTTTCAATGAACTCAAGTGCCTGTTCCAGAGTAAGTTCAAGGTGTGGGGTAAGGCGGATGGCTTCATCGGAGGATGTGGTGCGCATGTTGCTGAGTTTTTTCTCTTTGGTGGGGTTGACGTTGATATCTTCGCTGCGGGCATTTTCACCAAGGATCATTCCTTCATAAACAGAGGTAACCGGGCCGATGAAAAGACGGCCGCGTTCCTGCAGGCTCCAGAGTGCGTAGGCAACACTGACTCCGGTGGAGTCGGAAATAAGAACTCCATTTTGTCTGCGGGTCAGATTACCCTTAAACCGTTCGTAGCGATAGAAGCTGTGGTACATGATTCCTTTACCGCGGGTGTCCATAATAAACTCTGAGCGGAATCCCAACAGGCCGCGGGTAGGGATGGTAAACTCCATAGTTGTAGATCCGTTTTCCGACTTCATGTTCTGCATTTCGGCGCGTCGGGTACCCAGTTTTTCAATAGCAATGCCTGCATATTCATCAGGGACATTTATTACCAGCTGTTCAACCGGTTCCATCTTTTCTCCGTTGATGTTTTTTAAGATAACTTCGGGTTGGGATACCTGGACTTCATAACCTTCCCTGCGCATGTTTTCGAGCAGGATGGAAAGGTGCAGTTCGCCGCGTCCGGAAACTTTGTAACCGTCAGAATTTGGAATCGGCTCAATTTTTAAACCGACATTGGTTTGCAGTTCTTTTTCCAGACGGTCGCGGATGTGGCGGGTGGTGACGTACTTACCTTCTTTACCGGCAAAGGGGGAGTTGTTTACAAGGAAATCCATGGAAAGGGTGGGCTCGTCAATTTCAAGAAGTGGCATTGGTTGTGGATTTTGCGGGTCGGTGATAGTTTCGCCGATCGTTACATCGGGAATTCCGGCGACGGCGACAATGTCACCACAGGTGGCTTCCTGTATTTCCACCTGTTTAAGTCCTTCAAAGTTGTAAAGTTTGGTGATTTTGGCCGGTTTTACTGATCCATCGCGTTTGCAGACAGCGATTTGTTGTCCCATTTTAAAGGTTCCTTTGGTTACCCGTCCGATGGCGATGCGTCCAATGTAGTCGTCATAGGTCAGGTTGGTTACCTGCATTTGAAGAGGTTCGCTGGAAAGATCGGGATATGGTTTAACGTGTTTAATGATAGTTTCAAAAAGAGGAGTGAGGTCTTTGCCTTCATCTTCCATTTTAAATTTGGCCATTCCTTCGCGGGCGATAGCATACAGAATAGGAAAATCCAGCTGCTGATCATTAGCGCCAAGTTTTACAAAAAGATCAAAGACCATATTTACAACTTCGTTGGCACGCTGGTCTTTGCGATCAATTTTATTGATGATGACGATTGGCCGGAGACCGAGGTTTAGTGATTTTTGCAGAACAAATTTGGTTTGAGGCATTGGCCCTTCTTTGGCGTCTACCAGAAGTAAAACGGTGTCTGCCATTTTAAGGACGCGTTCTACTTCGGAGCTGAAGTCGGCGTGGCCGGGGGTGTCAACAATGTTAATTTTAAAATCTTTATAGTGGATGGCGGAGTTCTTGGCTAGAATGGTGATGCCGCGTTCACGTTCCAAAGGATTGGAGTCCATAACAAGTTCTTCCACTTTTTCGTGTGAATTGAAGGCTCCTCCCTGGCGAAGCAGGTGGTCGGTTAAGGTGGTTTTCCCATGGTCTACATGGGCTATGATGGCGATGTTAATTATTTTATTCATGGCTTTTTGGTTGATAGCGGCGGTGATTATAGTGCCGGAAAAGTTTAATTACAATACAAAAAAGGCGATTGTTGAAGTCTTTTTTTAACACCAGAAGATTGACGCTATGATTACAGGTATGAAGGCGAGGTAGATGATGTAGGCAATGAGGGCAGCTGTTTTTATACCTGAGAGGTAAAGTTTTTTCTTTTTCTCTGGGGCAAAATCGTTGATCAGTGCGGTTGCCCTGTATTTGCCCTGGTACGTACAAAGGAACAGTAAGATCACGGCGCAGGCTATTACATATGGGTTTGGTTTACCAAAGCGTGTGTTATTGCCGAGCCATATGGTTACAGGCAAAAAGAAGGCAAGGAAAGTTGATATTGCGCTAAAGATAAACCATTTAATTGCTCTGAATTTTGGGGTGGCAGTAGTCATGAGTGATACAAAAATGCATAGCTGCTAATTAAATAGGATAAAGTAATCCAGATAATGACCAGAGGTATGGCCAGTATTCTTTTTAGCCAGGCTGGTGTTTGAAAAGGGGTTATCTGAGGCATTGCAATCAGCCAGGTTATGGTGAAGATGATTGAAGATGCCTGTAAAAGGTAGA
>JAGOLJ010000101.1 GCA_017994125.1 Candidatus Altimarinota bacterium | reverse complement strand
GCATTTTCCAGCAACTTTTTCATCAAAGCTCCGTCTCTGATGTCGTGATAAACAAGATCATTAAACTTATCATCTTTGAGCTGGCTAATGAACTGGTCAGCGCATAAATCTTTCTTTTGTTCTACAATTTGGGCGGTACGAGTCGGCCACCCTTTATTAACCGCATACTGAAAAATCTTAACCAGGGTTTCGGTAAAAGCTTTTTTGTGGTCCAAAACCGGCGACTGTTTTAACTGTTCTTCAATGGTTGCCAGCATCATGTGGACAATTTTTTTATTTTTAACACAATGCCAAACATGCCCTTCTTCTTCATTTTTAACAGATTCTCTAGCTGCTTGCAGATTACGGAAATCTTCGTAATCCAGGGCGTGAGCAAGCCAGCTTAGAAACGAGATGTATTCTGATTCTTCAGGACTGAGTGGATTGTCTCTGTTTTGCTTGAAAACCGTATCGTGGTTAATTTCTCCGATAATTGATGCCCGTTCTGTTAGCACCTGTAGTTCGTAGGGAATCATATCGTCCAACTTAAAAACAAACTTACAGCCGAGATAAAAAGTAAAATCTTCTTTCTGTTCTGAATAATAAGGATACATGTAATAATTTTCATAACAGACAATCCTGTCCGGAGCTTTTTCCAATATTTTAGTAATAACGGCAATGGCTTCATCCAGTCCTTTACATACTACTTTTCCCCTGACGAAGTCTTTAAGCAAATACTGATATTCCTGATCCGGTCTTTGGATTTTGTTGCTAATTGTTGCCGAACTTTTGATCCCGCCGCTAATAAATCTGGCACCGGGTTGACTAAGAAGTGGTTTTATAAACTCTTCTTCAAATTGCTGCGCTTTTTTTAGAGCTGAAGCCCGTGATTCTTCACTAAAATAAAGTCTGGGGATAAGCTTTTTTCTCTGTTCTGACAGAAAATATTCCCGGTCAAGATAGCGCGCCGTTCCATTAAATTGTATTAAAAGAGGAATTGTTTCTATCCATCTGTAATGATTTTCAAAAAAAGTTTCCCTGATTTCGCCGGAGGGGATGGTCTGTTCATTATTTTCAATAAATGCCTTAGCCAATTTCTGTTCTTCAGCCGGCATTTGGGAAATACAGGTAAAGATCTGTGTTTTGCTATCAGCTCCTGATGCGTTCATAAATTAAAAAAAGGAATCAATTGTAGATAACGTCTTGGAAAAATTCAACTCTTAATCTCTTGAGCAGTTTAAACCTCAATCCGGGAAAACAGTCTGCTGCCGATCAGGACGAAAAAGGCGGCGACGACGGAAAGGATTAAAAGGTCTAGTCCCAGGCCGAAATGAGCCCCGTTGACCAGCGTGCCGCGCAGGCCATCCACGCCGTAGGTAAGAGGATCGAGACTGGCGATGGTGGTGATTACCGGCGGAAGGTTGTCAAGAGAGAACAGTGCACTGGAAAGGAAAAAGAGTGGCATGACCAGGAAGTTCATGATCAGCTGGAAGCCCTGCATATCTTCAAGAACAGAGGCTATTGCGGTTCCAACGGCGGTAAAGAGGATGGCAACAAGGAACATAAAAATAAGGGCCAGTGGGAGCAGGAGTAGATTTTCCGGCCGGAAACCGAAAATCATGGCAAGGAAAAACACGATCAATCCCTGGATCATGGCAACAGTGGCTCCGCCTAGAGTGCGGCCAATCATGATACAATAGCGTGAAACAGGTGCAACGAGAGTTTCTTTTAGAAAGCCGAATTGACGGTCCCAGATGATTTCAATGCCTGTGAAAATGGCAGTAAAAAGAATGGTCATGCAGATGATGCCGGGAGCCAGAAACTGGATGTAGTTGCCACCGCCGGCCTTCTGGTAAATGGGTCCAAAGCCGAAGCCGAGTGCGATTAAAAACAAAAGAGGCTGGCCAAGAGAGCCGATCATGCGGGCTTTGGAACGGAAGTATCTTTTGAGCTGGCGGAGCCAGAGGATGTAGATGGTGTTCATGGGGAGGTGAGGGTTACTTACCCTAAGGGTGGCACTTAACTTAAGGGTAAAATTGGCTGTGACGGTGCCGGAGCGCAGACGGCGGCGTAGTTACTTGTGCAGGCGGTGATGGGCGCGCATGCGATCGACGGAGCTGGCTTCTTCGGTACGGATGGTTTTGCCGGTAAGAGCCAGAAAAGCGTCTTCAAGAGATGTTTTTCCGGTGCGCGATTTAAGTTCGGAAGGGGAGCCTTCGGCGATGATTTTGCCGTGGTCGATGATGGCGACTTGTTGCGCCGCGCGTTCGGCCTCTTCCATGTAGTGCGTGGTGAAAAAAACTGTCATATTTTCTTTTTTGTTCAAATCCTTAATGTAGGTCCAGATATGATTGCGGGTCTGCGGATCAAGACCCAGTGTGGGCTCGTCGAGAAATAAAATTTTGGGATGGTGGATGAGTCCGCGGGCAATTTCCAGACGGCGTTTCATTCCACCGGAAAAGCGCTTCACCAGGTCATCTTTGCGATCCCAAAGCTCCACAAATTTTAATAAATTTTCAATCCTTCCTTTTAAAACTTTACGCGGAACTTTGTATAAAACTCCGTGGAATTCCATGTTTTCGTAGGCGGTGAGCTCGTCATCCAGGCTTGCATCCTGAAAGACAATGCCGAAGGAATTGCGGGTCTGGAACTGCTCTTTAACCGGGTCAAAACTGTTCACCTTTATGCTTCCTTCAGTCGGGTGCAAAAGGGTCGTGAGCATTTTTATAGTTGTGGTTTTGCCGGCTCCATTTGGGCCAAGAAAAGCAAATATTTCGCCTTTATCAACGTTAAAGCTGATGTTATCAACGGCGGTTATTTCTTTGAATTTTTTAACGAGGTTAGTAACTGTGATCATGGAAAATGCAGATTAATCTGACGTATATATATTACGTTTTGAGGCAGAGATTTCATTCACTTTGCTGATAGGTTTATCGGAATGATTAGGAATTAGGGGTGGCGGTGTTCCTTTTGACCCGGTGAACCTGGGTCTGTCCCGTAGAGGCTGAGCCACTAACTGTAAGTGTAAGCCTAATGCCGGTTTTTGTTTGCGAGGAGCCCTCAGTATAGGCAGTTATAAGATAACCCAGGTATGTGCCAGGCGGTGTCCCTTCGGGGATTTTTATGGAAAAATTAATGGTTTCCTTCTGGCCAGGGGACAAAGTTACTTCTGATTTATCCAGCGTAGTCCAGAGTCCTACGCCAGTATTGGGATCGTTGATATTTTTCATTTTGGCAAATTTTTCATCACTTCTGTCCGCGGCATAGACGGTTGCGGTTCCTGATATTTTAGAAAGACTTTGCAGGAAAATGGAATCTGAAATGGTCTGGCCGGGAACTGCGCTGTAGTCTATTGCAGTGCCTGTGGGGTCTTTGGTGGGACGGGCGTCAACAGCGAAGTCGTCGTACAACAGATAATCCTGGGTGGATGTTTCCTGAGTGGTTGTTTCAAGCTTTACCAGTGAGTTAGAACCTGGACTTACCAAAATTCCCATCATATCAAGAACGTAATAATTTCCGTCACTGATAAGTTGTGGTATGTCGCCTCCTGAAGACAACGTTTTTTCCAGCTCATTTGGCGTTAGGTTTGTATTTCCATTTTTGCCTTCCATCTTTGCCCAAAGGGCATAACTTTCTGTCGTATCCTTTTTAAGATACTGGTAATAGTAACCACTGTCGCATTTGATATCACCAAAAGTCTGTGCACCCGCAGGATCGGCGGGGAACTTGCCATCTTTAAAATATGGCTTAAGGTCGGCAAGCTGGTCTGCACAGGCGGACTGCTGAGGGTATTTAAGGCTTGTTGCGTAGTATTGTTCAATCCCGATGACTAAATTGTTCAGATCAGCTTTTCTGGCTGCATCTCTGGATTTCTGGGGAGCACCCAAAACCAGCGGCGTGGTCAACATGCTTATAGTGGCGGCGGGGACAGTTACATCGACCATTATGTTTTTTTCGCTGATATCAAAATTTAAAACAAGTCCGGGTACTTTTCCCTTGATATCATCAATCTGCTTCTGGATTTCGGGTTTGATTGCATCGATTTTCTTTTGAATTTCCTGTTGCTGGGAAATCACACTATCAAGGTTGATTTCACTGCTTCCAGCCATTGATTTCAGTGAAGACATCATTGGTGAAGAGGCTAGCTGGTCGGGCGACATTAAATCCATCAGGAAGTTGCACCTGATATTCGAATCTTTATATCCGGCATAAATGTAGGTTTGTTTTGCCAGCGATAATAAATCTGTGTTGATCAGTTTTTTTACGATTGCACTAACCAATAC
>JAGOLJ010000100.1 GCA_017994125.1 Candidatus Altimarinota bacterium | reverse complement strand
AATTTTTCTGATTGGATTTAGTGGAAATTTATATGGCGAAAAAGTTGAAGTACAGGTATATAATAAGTTGCGTGAAGTAAGAAGATTCAGTACGCCTGATGAGTTGAAACGTCAGATTGAAGATGATGTTCAGCAGGTCGTAAAGGTTTTACAAAAAATTAAAATTTTATAAAGAAATAAATGATTAAATATTTAAAAAGCAGAATATCTGATAATAATCCGTTCAGATTGCTTTATCATAAGGTTAAGGCAGTGATTGCGGCTGTTTATTATCGCTTTCCTTCAAGATATCTACATGTAATAGGAGTAACTGGGACGAAAGGAAAGACAACTACGACTAATCTGATTGCAGGCGTTTTAACTGAAGCTGGTTATAAGGTTGGGATGACTTCTACCATTAATTTCCAGGTTGCCGGACACAGGTGGACCAATTCGTCCAAGATGACTACTCTAAGTCCCTTTTTTCTTCAGAAAATGCTGCGGAGAATGGTTGAAGAAGGCTGTACACATGCGGTTTTGGAGGTGTCATCACATGCGATTATTCAGAATCGGGTTTGGGGAGTAAATTTTGATACGGCGGTTTTTACCAATATTGGTGAAGATCATCTGGAGTACCATGGTGGGATGGATAATTATTTGAGGGCTAAAGGTCTTTTGTTTGAGAGATTAAATAAGTCACAACGAAAGTTAAGGATCCAGAAAACATCCATATTAAATCGTGACGATCCTAATTTTGGCTTTTTTGACCAATTTGTTGTGGATAGGCAATTTGCTTACGGCATGACCAGCGGGGATGTTTTCACTACTGATCTTGAGCTTTTGCCGTCAGGTTCCAGATTTGTTTTACATGTTCCCAATAACCAGATTGAGGTTAATTTCAACCTGCCTGGCGATTTTAATGTTTATAATGCCCTGGCGGCCGCCGCTGTTGCTTTATCTAACAATATTAATGTGAAAGTATTAAAGGAGGCGCTGGAAAAGGCATCTGCTATTCCGGGCCGTTATGAAAGTGTTGATTGCGGCCAGAAATATAATATTATTGTCGATTATGCCCATACATATGAGTCTTTAAAGGCGCTTTTGGCTTTATATAAGTCGCTGACAAAAGGGAAGCTTTACGTTGTTTTTGGGGCTACGGGCGGCGGCCGCGATAAAGGCAAAAGGAGTAAGATGGGAAAGGTGGCTGATGAGATCGCTGATTATCTGATTTTGACTGATGATGATCCTTATGAGGAGGATGAATGGGCGATTATCGAAGATATTTCGAAAGGAATAGCACGTAAAGAGGGAGATCGCTTATGGAAAATCCCTAACAGGGGCGAGGCGATTGAATTAGCATTGAGTATGGCTAAGGAAGGGGACACAGTTGTAATTGCTGGTAAGGGAGCTGAGGAGGTGCAGATGATTGGGGGAAAAGCCATACCATGGGATGACCGTAAGGCTGTTCGCGCTATTTTAAGCCGTGAACAGGTGGTTAGTCTGTAATTTGTCTTAATCACATGACGTTTCTGGAGAAGCTTGAGCCGGGAGTAAAAGGGTTTGTTTTAATTGATAAGCCCAAGGGAATACCATCTTTTAGGTGTGTTTCAATTTTGCGCAGGATTACGCGGGAAAAGCGGGTTGGTTTTGCGGGAACTCTTGATCCCTTAGCCTCTGGTTTAATGATAATGGCGGTCGGGCGGGAATACACCAAACGACTGGATGAGTTTGCGAAGCTGGATAAGACTTATGAAGTGGAGATTGAACTTGGTAAAGTAAGTGACTCTTATGATGCTGATGGTGTGGTTACGGATTATGCTTTTAGTGGAGAGAACAGTTCTAGTTCAAAAAATATGAACAACACGTTTGTTAGCGCAGTGTTGGATAAAAATTTTATTCAGGCGAAAGTTGATGATAATTTTTTGGGAGAAAGGGATCAGGTACCGCCTATTTTTAGTGCGGTGCATGTGAATGGCAAGCGCGCTTATGAGCTGGCCCGCAGTGGTAAGGAAGTCGAGCTTAAGTCAAGAAAGGTAATTTTTTATGAGATTAAGGTGTTGGCTTATGAGTGGCCGTTATTGAGTCTTAAAATTCATTGTAGTAGTGGAACTTACGTTCGTAGCTTTGCTAATGATTTAGGAGTGTTGCTTGGGTGTGGTGGATATGTGAAAGATTTGCGCCGGACTAAAATTGGTGATTTTAAAATTGAGGATGTTATAATCGGGCTATGATCGACTTTTTACAATTAATCCATTATTTGCCAGCGGCATTTTTTGCTTTTTTTCTGACGCTTGCGTTGGTGCTCTTTGCGCTTAAGTTTTTTCCCAAGATGGGTTTAATGGATCGTCCCTGGAAGTATGGGCTCAAGCGTTCTCCTATTCCTTACTATGGGGGAGTTGTTTTGTATATCGGTTTTATGATTTCCTGCCTGCTTTTTGTGCCTATGAGCATTCATCTGGCAGGGGTGTTGGCAGGGGCAACTTTAATTGCTGTGGTGAGTTTTTTGGATGACCGTTTTGCTTTAAGTCCATGGCTAAGATTGGGAGTTCAGGTTGTTGCTGCATTGGTTTTGGTGTTTTCAGGAGTCGGGATAAAATCGCTTTCCAATCCTTTTGGGGGGGCATTACCTTTGGATAATTGGCAGATCAGTCTGGGGGTGATTGGTGCCGTATCGGTCCTGGCTATGATCTTTACGGTCGTTTGGGTAGTCATGCTGGTAAATACGATGAATTTTCTGGATGGGTTGAATGGGTTGCCAAGCGGCGTTACAGTTATAGCTGCACTTTCGTTGTTTCTTTTAAGTATCCGGCCAGGAATTCATTTTGATGCGAACTTGCAGATTCCAGTGGCGATGATGAGTATTATTTTATTCGCCTGTACGCTTGCTTTTTGGATTTTTGATTTTTATCCGGCAAAGATCCTGATGGGGGATACAGGGAGTATGTTTTTAGGTTTTATTCTTGCTTCTCTGGCTATTTTTTCAGGAGGAAAAGTGGCCACGGCTGTATTGGTTATGGGTTTCCCGATTCTGGATGCTTTCTGGGTAATAATACGCAGGATACTAAAAGGTCAATCTCCAATGAAGGGAGATCTTAAGCATTTGCATCATCGTCTGGTTGAGATTGGTTATAGTGAAAGGATGGCTTTGTTTATGATTTACAGTCTTTGTGCGATTTTTGGCTTGGCGGCGGTATTTTTGGATGGGATGCAGAAGGTCTATGCTATTTCGGCGATGCTTATGATGATGGTGATTATAGGTGGTGTGGTGGTTTATCTGGGTAGCAAAAGGTCCGGTAAAAAAGAGGGAAAGTAGTTTTTATAATATTTACAGTTTTTGTATATGTTTTTTGATATTCCATTGTGTGGGGTTTTGGTTATATATGAGGGCTAACGTTTTATAGAAGTTTTACAGAATGAATAACGCAATAGACGAAATAAAGGCTAAGTTGTCAATTGAGGAGCTGGTGGGACAGTATGTACAGCTTAAAAAGGTTGGCAGAAGCCTGAAAGGGTTGTGTCCATTTCACCAGGAAAAAACCCCGAGTTTTATTGTTAGTCCGGATAAGGGGATTGCCTATTGTTTTGGCTGCAACAAAGGAGGTGATATTTTCCGTTTTATTCAGGAAGTTGAGGGAGTTGACTTTAATGATGCCCTGAAAATCCTTGCTGAAAGAACTGGGGTGAAGTTGGAAGAGTATAAAGTTGAAAAGGCTGTTCCCAAAGGGCAGAAGGAGCTCTTAATGGAAATATATGAGAAGGTAGCTGGTTTTTATGAAAAAAAACTTTGGGATTCAGCTGAGGGGAAAAAAGTTCTGGAGTATTTGCATAAGCGAGGTTTAAACGATGAAAGTATAAAGCTTTTTAGGCTTGGTTTTGCTCCCGATTCTTTTGATGAAACGTATACCTGGCTCTTGCGGAATGGTTTTGATAAGAGGGAACTTGTTATGTCCGGGATGGCGATGACTAAGGAAACCACGCTGGAAAAAATTTATGACCGTTTTAGAGGACGACTGATGTTTCCTATTTTTGACAGTCTTGGCAGGGTGGTTGCTTTTGGGGGAAGAGCTTTGATAAAGGACCAGGAACCGAAGTATTTAAATTCTTCTGAAAGTGCGGTTTATCACAAAGGGCACCTCCTTTACGGTTTTAGCCATTCCAAACAGTCGATTAAGCAAAGTGGAGAGGTTGTGATTGTTGAGGGCTATATGGACTTGATTGCGGCCTTCCAGGCTGGGGTAAAAAATGTTGTGGCTACTTCTGGTACGGCCTTAACAGTGATGCAGTTAAGATTGTTAAGCCCTTTGGCA
>JAGOLJ010000099.1 GCA_017994125.1 Candidatus Altimarinota bacterium | reverse complement strand
CAACTTTGAATTGCACTTTGAATCAGCGCGGAAATTTTAACATGAAGGAATGTAAATGCAAGAGAAGCGCAATGGAAATGGTTTTGACATGGTGGGGGGAGTGGTTGTGGCGGGATGCAGGCTAGGCGAAAGTTTGTGGGTTTGCTGCCGGAGGTTGAGGAGTGGCAATTGTGTGTGCCGCCATTTTGCACGTGTGGGCGAATCCAATAACGGGTGATTTTTTATTTGCCGTTAATCTAAATTTTATTTCGGTGGGGTAAGTTTGGGCCTGCTTTTGCGCGAAGGCAGCCTTAAATCTTAACTTACTGAAATGAAAGAAAAGAAGAAAGTTGTTGGTCTGTTTTTGATTGCGATGGTTTTGTTTTCGGCGTTTGGGGATTTGCCTGTTGGGTTGGGTTTGATGTCTGTGGCCAGGGCAGCGAGTGCTGGAAGTGTGGTTATTAATGAAGTCGCTTGGGCTGGGACGGTGGACAGTGCCTATGACGAGTGGATTGAACTTTATAATAATACGGATGTGGCTGTAGATTTAGCAGGATGGAAAATTGTAAATGGTACGGCGAATTACGCTTTAAACGGTAACATCGCGGCCCGAGGATATTATCTGATTGAGGATAGTGAAACTTCGGTTAATCCAAATGTTGCGAATTTGGTGGTGAACATGTCTTTGCCCAATACCGGTTCCAAACTGGTATTGGAAGATAGCGATGCCAATGTGATTGATACTGTTAACAGCGCTGGCGGGGCCTGGTTTGCCGGCAATTCAACAGGGAAACTTTCGATGGAAAGGAAGGATCCCGCGGTTTCAGGGGATTTGTCTGATAACTGGGCTTCATACGCCGGTAGTGGCGGCCCGGCAACGGGCTCGTCCGGATCATTTATAATGGGGACTCCCGGCGAAGTTAATAGCGTTGGCGTTTTGCCGGCGACCAGCCAGAAATTAGGTTTATACCTTTCTTCGTCCACGCCGGTAGTGGGGGATACTCTGGTTGTTTCAGGTAATGTAGAGAATCTGGAAAACCTGTTTTCTTATGGTTTGGAGCTTGATTATGATGCAGAGGTTTTGAGTTTTGTATCGGCTGAGAAAGGGCCATTTTTGAGTGCAAATGGGACGGTGGATACTTCATTCCAAAGCGGTCTGGCTAATGGGGTAATGGGTAAGTTGCTGATAGCAGAGGCCAGGACGGTTGCTGACAAAACCGGTGTGAGTGGCAGCGGGATACTTTTTACTTTGCGCTTTAAAGTGCTTACTGCCGGTAGCGGTGAAAGTTCGGTTGGTTTTGGAACAGGCAGCTTTTTGGCTGATCCATTGATGGATTTGAATGTGGCGAAAACAGGTGCTTTGTTTACTCCGCAGGCGTTTGTGGTGGCTGAACCGGTGACAGGCCTTGTGGCTGAAGCCGGATTGGCCCGTTATTCAATTCGTCTTAGTTGGGTTGCTCCGGTACTGGGAGCGGACAAGTATTTAGTGTTTAGGAAGGATACGCATGGTGTGTGGAAACAGCTGGGGGAAGTTACGAGTGCTGAATTTATTGATTCTGATGCTGTAAATGGTGGAGGAAAAATAGTTCCGTCGCTTGATTATTCGTATGAGGTAATTGCGGTGAAAGGTACTTCCCAAAGTGCCGCAGTTACAGTAACTGGTAAAGATATGCGCGGTTTGAAAGGTGATAATAATCGCACTGACCGTGTGGATGGTCGCGATTTACAGAATCTGGCAAAGCATTTTGCTGAATCAGATGCTGATGCCGGTTTTGATCCGTTGGTGGATACCACTTACGACGGGCAGATTAACGGTAGCGACTTGATTGACCTGGGTGTGAATTTTGCAATGGTTTATCAGCTGTAATAATTGAACAAAAGGATTTCCCGGGCAAAGTGTTTTTGCATCTTTACCAGAAAAGCTTTTGGAATGAGTTGGGTGGTATGGGTGCAGGCATTTGCCCGGGGTTGTCTACTGGAAAATGGTAATGAATGAAATTTATTAACTTATAACAGATGGAATATGAACAACCAGACAACTGTGACAATTGGGACTGAGCGTCTTGATGCGGAAACAGTGCGTGTGGATATAAAGGTTTCCGGAGCGCCGGCAGACCTGTTTGGCGCAGCTTTCGATTTGAAGGTTAGCGGCGCTGAATGGAAACTTAAGAGTTATGAGGCCGGCGATGTGTTTGTTTCTTCGGCGGGGCCGCCCCTGATGCTGGCTGTTGAAAAAGGAACGGGAAACTCTGATCATAAAATTGTGGCTGGGATTAGCCTTAAAAAGGGTGCAGAGATTGATGACGAAGATGGCCGGATTATGACTTTTTATCTTACTCTGACCGGCAAGGGAACAGCTGCAGGAGCGGCAGGAGGTTTAGAGGCGGGAGATGCGGCTCTGGCAGGCGCAGGAGATGTCGCTGGTTCAGTGCCGGGTATGCTTAAATTTGGTTTTGAAAATAACATTTTAAGCGCTTTGAAAAATGGGGAGAGGGTGGATTTGAAAGACGTTTCATGGTCGGGGACTGAACTTAAACAGCTTGCAGATTCATCAGGGATGCCTTTGGCGGGCGGTGAATCACTGTTTTTATCTTCGGAGCAGTTAACTTTTGATGGTGCTATGGGGACGGTTAACCTTTTGCAAAATGATTCCGCCATTTCTGCCAATCAGGCCTTTCCTAAAGGCTTTTGGGATGATCCACTGGTGCAGGTTTATGTTGTTTTGCTGGTTTCTTTGTGCCTGATGTTGCTTTTGGTAGGGTTTTTACTTTTGCGGAAGAGTGGTTTTTGGCGTAGACCAGCTGAAAATCAGCAAAATATACGTCCTTTAACTTGACTTGTTAAAGTTTTTGGCTATGATGGCTACGCTATTAACACTATAAAGACTATGGCCAGAGGAAAAAGCCAATTCTGCACCTGGTACTGCACTGAATGTAACGCAGCAAATTACATATCTGCCTACAATAAAAAGAGCAACGACAAGGTCAAGAAGGAACTCAAGAAGTTTTGTAACAGCTGCAGAAAACACGTTTTGCACAAGAGGAAAGATACAAAGAAGGGAAGCTGATTTTAGTGCCTTTTTAAGTTAGCCTTTTTAGTTGCGGAACTTTCAGATAAATTTAACCACTTGCCCGTATTCAAAACGGGTTTTGGCTGGTTGTTCCATGTTCCTGTAGCCGATGGGGATGATTAGCGTTGGGTGGAGGTATTCGGGTAGTTCCAGTATTTGAGATACCTGTTCGGGGACAAATCCCTCCATGGGGCAGGTGTCCAGGCCCTTTTCAATAGCTGAAAGCATTAAGGTCATGGCGGCGAGGTATGTTTGTTTTTGGGTCCAGTTTTTAAGATCCTCGTCACTGCGGGCAGAAAGGGTGTCGGTGAGATATTTTTCAAAGCCAGCAGACTGTTCATCTGTGCGGCTTTGATCTTTTTGGGATTTGAGTGCGTATTTTTTGATGATGCCATCTGGTCCGGACAGGTCTGTGCGAGCGTTTAATAAAATTAGAACCGGGGCTTCGGTGATTTGAGGCTGGTTCCAGCAGGCTGGTTGCAGTTTCTGTTTAAGTTCAGGGGTTGTGATGACCATGAACTGCCAAGCCTGGAGTCCAAAAGAGGATGGGCTCAGGCGGGCGTCGTCCAGAATTTCATGGAGATCTTTTTCATTGACCGGTTTTGATGAATCAAAATGCTTGCAGGCAAAGCGCCTGTTGAGGAGGTCTTTAAGCATGGGATGTTGTAAAGATATTTTAGTCTAGCCCTTTTTGCCATAGAAGTCGATGGCCTGTTTAAGTTCAACGTGGTCTTTGGCGTACTCTTCGATGGTGACACCTTTTTTCCAGGCTTCACAGGCCTGTACCAGTGCAGTAGCGCCGGCTTTGGTGCCGCCCGGATGGCTGTGAACTCCGCCGCCCATGGTGGTTACAAAATCAACGTCTTTGATGGCGTCGGCGTAGGCGCGCAGTTTGGTTGGGTTGAGACCGCCGGAAACGATCGGGTTGCATTTTTTCATGCCATACCAGTTTTGTTCAAAGAAGTGTCCCATGTATTTATCGGCCAGGATCATTTTGGCGGAGGTGATATCCTCTTCAACTGATCCGGCCATTTTGCCGATGCCGGCGGTGCCGGTATGAACACCGGATGCTCCGACCAGGCGGGCGAATTTGGAAAGAACCAGCACTGTGTAGCCGATTGGGTTTTCGTCGCGGGTCATGGCTCCGTGGCCAGCGCGATGGAAGTGCAGATAAACATTTGGATAAAGGCGGCGAGCTGTTTGTACAGCCATCCATCCGGCGGCGATGCCGTCAACCAGGAAGGCGTAGCTGCCCGGTTTCATTTT
>JAGOLJ010000098.1 GCA_017994125.1 Candidatus Altimarinota bacterium | reverse complement strand
CGGTTAACATAACTGGGGAAAGCAGTATATCCACCAATGGTCTGAAGGTTACCACTGGCGCCTGCGGAATCGAGCACTAAAACCTGGAAGTGTTTTCCTTCATTGATCTCCTGTTCAGTCAGGGGGGTGCCATTCAGGTTGAAAGGGATAATGGCAAGTTGGATCTTGTATCCCTGAGGATAATGGGCTTTTAATTTGGCTGAACTACGAATTCTTGTAATTAAATCATTTAAAAGTTCAGGGGGCAGTATTTGGTTAAGATCAGGTGTTTTATTGGAGGTGGTGAAAAAATCTCGCAGCACGTGAAGGTAATCATTCATTTTAAATGATTCAGGAAGGTCATGGCGTGCCCCTGTTTGCGATGAAGCCTGTTGATGACTTCTTGTGACTTCATCCGCAATGCGGCTGCCAAATGAATAACTTTGTTCCGAGAGATTATCCATAGTGTCGATAGCGTTTTCCATAAGACATCTTTTAGTTTATATTTTTTTGTTTTTAAGATACATAGAATCTTTACTATTGAGTTCGATCGGTCCTCCTGCCCAGATAGCCCGCCCCTACTGCGCTACCACGAGCTGCCCCCGGGGATGGCGGGGGGGACAGGGTAGCTCCACCCAAAGCTGTATGTAATCCATCTACTGTAGTGATTAAGCCATCGATTGCTGCGGGATTTCCTGCAATAACAAGATTACGGCTTGTATCAATAAAACGGCCTGCACGGTTTAAAGTTGTATTTGAAGTATGGGGAAAACGCGGAAAATGCTCCGGCCGAACTCCAGTATCTTTCTCAATCTGTTCCAGACGTCCAAGCTCATCATAATATTTTACGATAGCTTCCCTGTCAGAAGCAGTTAATCCGGGAACTTTTTCATAAACTCCCAAGATAAGGTCCTCCATGATCCTGCCACGACAATGATTGCTATAGGCCCGCCCCATCCAGGCATTAATTTCGGGTTGTGATTTACCCTGTAAACGAAGTAAATACTGGGATTTATTTATATCGGTACTTGTTGGAGCGTACCAGCCAGTGTGAGGGTATTTAAATTCAACGATTTTGTCCGGAGCAACAAGCGAATTATCAATCAATTTGGCTACATATTTTTTCTGCCCGCCAACTGTAACTTCCATGATCAGGATATTATCCGGTTTGGGGTCGGTTATAATGAAGCCGGTGCGCTGTTCAGCGTACTTAAATCCATTTAAAGCTTCGCCATATAATCTCATTACTTCTGCGGGACCAAGTGTTGTTAAAGCTTCGCTATAACTCATGCACCTTGGACTGGTTTCGTAAATGATAAAGTTTTCCCCAACAACCATGGGCTTAATAATATTTTCATTTTGCCATGAACTGATTTCAATGGCGGCTGCTTTTTCAAAGGCAAACATCGCCCGGCCGGAAGCTGTGTTAAACGGTTTTTTCATTGCCCCCACGGTAAAAGCATTTCCATCAGGGGAGGTAAGAGCTACATTAAACATTTCGCCGCCGCCTCCTTTTCCTATTCTGGAACCTTCAAAAACTCTTTGCGTTTTGCCCGGCTCTACGGAGAGGTCAACGTAATCACCAGCAATAATGGCATCAAGGCAATTTGAACTAACAAGGTGTTCTACATTACTGTGTGAAAGCATTTCGAACTGCTCAGGATTCCTTTCCCTGAAGCGGCTTAGTATTTTACCATATGGATTTTGGGAATCGATGGCCTCATTCCTTAACATTTTTTCAATTACCAGATCGAAATTATGTGCCATTTCTTCCGGCTTCTGGCCTTTACGCAGACGGGCCATCTCATTTTTGGTTTCTACAATTTCTATACGTTTTTTCGCCTGTGCGATTTCCTGTATCAGGACATTGCGATCTAAAGTGCCCTCAATTCTCGATTGCGGATTTTTAAGGATAGACTCCAGGTTTTCAATGCCTTCCCGATTACTTAGAAGGGTATCCACCTTTTGACGATCAAGCAGGATTTCTCCCGTAGTGATCTTTTCTGCTCCTTTATTGCCAGCAATAATATCGTTGACCCTGCGATAAAGAGCTTCCGGCAAATTGTGAAGATCACTGACGGGAATGCTGGTTCCGTCATTGATAATTACTTCGGGAGAACCGCTTTCTTTATTAACAACTAATTTTGCCGAATAGATATTTTCGGGAACATTAACGCCCCGGCCCTGCAGGTCACCAACAATTGCACTTCTAAGGAATGGATTTACTGGTGGTGTTGGTTCCACACTTGCATTACTTTCCGGATGGGCGGACGTTTCAGCGCGAGTAGTCCTGACCCCGCTCCCTTCAAGAACGGTTGGCCCATGCTGATCTAAAACAGTATCAGCATGTACCGACACAGGTTCTCCGGCTTTCCCGCTACTAGAGCCGGGCTCTTCCGGGGCCCCTTCCCTGGCTTTTGCTCCTTTACCTATAGAGGTTCCATGCGCCAAATGTGTTCCTGCCGAAACGATGGCGTTCTGGAGGATGGATTTTACCCAGAATGACGGATTCATGCCGTTTTTGACACGTTCCTCCGGTGACATAAAGGCGAGCTCAATGGCAGCGCCGCCAGCGCCGGAGAATGTTTCCATGCCAAGATTGGCGGTTATGGCGCTAGCTCCGCCAGCACGCATTCCGGCTCCAAAAAGGCCCTGCCCGGCTGATCCCATAAAACGGAAGAGCATTACTTTAACCATGCTTTCGGTAAGAGCATGGCTGAAATCCATGTGGTTTTCTGTGCTTTCCGCCTGTAAATATAAAGGAATTTGTCCCGAAGAAAGAAAAGATGAAGCGTCGCCAAGAGCTCTCATGGTGGCACCTTCAGCTATTACTCCGGATCCCCAGGCGGCAGTTCCCATGGCGCCAAGTGCGGCGCGTGTTGAATTGTTCATTACCGCTGCGCGCAAAGCCGGACTTAACATCTGCATTTCCGCTGAACCGGCCCGGAGCGCCATTAATCCACCTCTTTCCATCATTAGCAAACCTGCTTCAAGTCCAGCTCTTTCACCCGCCATTTTCAGCATGCCGCGCAAAGCCATGCGTGTTACCATTTTTCCAACAGCCCCGGCGCCCATGCCAACAGGCAAAGTTAAAATACTTTCAAAGGTAAGCTTGGCACATTCATCGGCAAAAGCGTGTTGTTCTTCCAGGCTGTAATTCCATACTTCCCAAAAGCTTGCCCTATCGGCAGGGAACCATTTGTTATACATTTTTACGGAGGTGTTGTCTTTCCACCTTGGTGACTGGGCCATAAAACGCTGCAGTGTTTCCTGGTAAAACTCATCAGTTTTACGCCTAAGTACAAACTGTTCAGCCTGCTCGATTGATATTTTATCTTTGGCTCCAGGATTTTCTTTAAGGAACTGGTCATAGTATTGTTTGGCCAGAGCCTTGATAGAGGCCATCGCCTGCGGTGAAGAAATGATCTGCTGGCTGATTTCCTCACGGGTGTACCCTTTAGCGTTGGCTTCCTGCTCAGCATCCTTTTTGTCCTGTTCCAGGATCATGTTTAAATATTTTTTGCCGATGTCATAAAGCCTTGTATCCATGTTGGTGGCTTTATCGGCAAATTTCTGCAGTTCCGCAATGGCAGCGGCTTTTTTGGCGGGATCGGAACTATGCAGATCGTTCTGGGCCTGGAACATGGTATTTAGTTTTTCGATCAGGCCATAACGGTTGGCTCCCTTTGCCAATTTTTGCCTGATAGAGTCAAGTAACTCAGTGATGTCTGTGGCCTGCCCTTCCTGTACCCGTTTTTTTAAGACACCCAGGGCCGACATTACAGCCATTTCTTCAGTAGAAATTTGATTGCGTTGTTCGGCAGTGAAAGCGTTATCACGTCCCTGACGTACGCCGGCCTGAAGGGGGCTGTAAACGGCGCGGATATCGGCTTCCAAACTTTCCAAGATAGCGACTTGCCGAATTGCTACCAGCTTTACTTTTTCCCTGGCTTCACCCAAAAGAGGAGCAAGAGT
The DNA here is from genome assembly GCA_017994125.1 of Candidatus Altimarinota bacterium. Lineage (GTDB taxonomy): Bacteria > Patescibacteriota > Gracilibacteria > UBA1369 > UBA1369 > JAGOLJ01. The sequence goes on along the minus strand of JAGOLJ010000098.1, from coordinate 370 downwards.
TAATTTATCTTCAGGCGAAAGTGATCCGTAATAAACGATAAAATCGCGCAGTCCTTTTGCGGCAGCGTTAAGGTCACCACTTTCAAACAACTGTAAAGCGTCGAAATAGGTTTTGGCTTTTTCCCCGTATTGTTCACGGAGTTTGGCGATGACTAGTTTGGGGTCGGGGGTCAGGATTTCCTGGTTTGCTTTTTCGGTCTGGGCCTGGACTGCTTCACGATTGTTGGCGATGGCAAGCCTGATCTGGCTTCTGATTAAATCGCGCTGTGCCACCGGGACACTACTAAGCATCTCTTCGTTGATGTCATAATTTTTCCCGTCGGGGCCCTGCGGCTTCCAGATAACGTATGAAAGCAGATTGGTGGCGCCG
>JAGOLJ010000009.1 GCA_017994125.1 Candidatus Altimarinota bacterium | reverse complement strand
CCTCATGTTAAAGCCCCAAAATGGCTCCCCGCGACTGGCAGAAAAAAACGAATCAACAAATACAACTTCCCATTCTGAATACAATTCATATAAAAGAATCCTGGGGAACCAAAATAGCACAGCCTTCCAGTCAGAACACGGATCGGTTTTCATTAACCTATGGCCGGATGGATCCATTACCGTTAACTCTTTTTCACTCGACCGCGTCGTAACCAAATATACGATCACTCCGGAAAAAATAAACTGCGAATGCTACGTTGCCGGCAGACAAAAACTCCCCGGCGAAACAGGCAACAGCGACTGGATACCGGAAAAACCGGAAAAACCGCGTTTTACACTTATGCAGCTGGCCGTCGAATACCATAAAAAATTCGACGCTGAACGTCTTAAAAAGCAGTCAACATGCCAAACACCCCCTCAAACCACCCGGACCAAATAAATCCGGAACTACAGTCACAGCGCCCGCGCGCCAAACATTTACCAGTCGGCTTAACGGCAAAAGCGATCACCCATTTCCGCAATAAATTTTTCAACGAAGGAAAACTTACCGCAGCACAGGTTTGCGAAATCTCCGATATCCTCAAGCTGGCAGGCCCCCAGGAAGCACTTAAAAAGCTGGGAGAATTCCTTAAACAGCTGGATAAATAAATAATAATGGAAACTAACAAACAACCAGTCAAACTTAGCTTATCCGAAAATATCTGGGCACTTGTCCATGGATACTACGCTGCCCTAAATATTGAATGCACGAGTATCCGGCATTGCCTGCGCGAAATTAAAGACCACATCGGCAACCTTAGGATGGCCATACTGGACAGCCAAAGATGTTTCCAGGTAATCGATAACAATAAGAAAAACCGCCGCAAACTGGCTCCGCTCCGTAATGCCTTAAGAACCTATGCGCTTCATGTTGGCGAATGTTATGAAACAATCACCAATAAACTATATCAAACCATTGAAACCGGGACAGCTTTAAGGGTAGTAGAAAGAGTTCAATCCACCCACCGTGATATCGAAAATGATGTCGACCACCCGTGGATTACCATCATTAATAAGATAACCAACACCAACGCCCCCAATGACATCGATACAATCGACGGACTTCGGGGCATCTTTGAATCTTTAGGCGAAGGAATGAAACGCTGCAGTGCTCCTGCCGCCAAAAGCTTTTCCGAACTGGAAACAATTCTGCAGGATCAAAAAGAGTTACTGCAAAAAAGCCGCAGTGAACTGGAACAGACCCTCGCCCCGTTCCTGGATCCATCCAACCACACCCTAAGCGAAGACACTAAACACCTGCTAAAAAGCAAACTTGATGATATCAACGGCATGGTTGGAGGATATTTTTCCATGACCGAAGCAATCGTTAATAACCTGTTCAGATCTTACGACACCATGACCAAAGAAATAGACAGGTTCTCCAAACTGATTATTGAAATACTAGACGCCCTCAAAAAGAAAAAAATTTCCCAGCAGGGAATAAGCGCGCTTCCCAAAATCAGCCAGACCCAGGCAAAAATTAGCATTGCCATCTCTGAAACTGGAGTAAAAGAAACATCCGGTCAGAACGTTTCGGACTCCACTCCACGCTGTTCAAATCCTGCTCCGCGCGTTTCAAACTCCACCCCGCGCAAATAACCCGTTTACCACAAGCAAAAATCTTCTTATAATTTGCCTGTCCTTTAATCCAATCGACATGGCAGATTTTGTTCCTAAAAAAGTTTTCTTCACCAAAGGTGTCGGCAGGCACAAAGAATACCTGCAATCATTCGAAATGGCCCTCCGTGACGCCGGCATTCAGGAATATAATCTGGTTTATGTCAGTTCCATTTTCCCGCCAAACTGCAAAAAAATCACCAGGGAAGAAGGTAAAAAATCCCTCAACCCGGGGCAAATCGTCTATTGCGTAATGGCTAAAAACAGCACCAACGAGCCAAACCGTCTTGTGTGTGCGTCCATCGGCCACGCCCAGCCCGCCGACCCAAACCATTACGGCTATCTTTCTGAACACCATCCGTTTGGCGAAACCGAAAAGAAAGCCGGCGACTACGCCGAAGATCTTGCCGCATCCATGCTGGCCTCCACTCTCGGCATCGAATTCGACATCAACAGCGCCTGGGATGAACGCGAACAAATTTACAAAACCTCCGGTAAAATTATTCGTACCACCAATATCACCCAGTCAGCCCAAGGAGACAAAAACGGGCTCTGGACAACAGTAATCGCTGCCGCTGTCTTTGTAATGGAATAAGATTTCAATAAACTCAGGCCGCTGAACGTTTTTTAGCTTTATCCGCAACCCCTCTAATTGTAGAAGCGGAATCTGCGGCAACTTTATTAAGGGCCTTGGCTGAAACAGCTTCAAACTTTGCCAGCTTTTTGCCAGCTTCAGACATCTTGCTGTTATTTTCTTTAATTTGGGCTTGCATCCTTTTAATCTCGACAAACAAAGCATCAAAAAGAGCCGGATCCTTCACTTTAATTTCAGCGATAAGCTTATTGTTTTCCTCACGGGATCCTTTTTGCAGACGATCCTTTAAATCCTGCAACTTTTGTTTCAAGGCCTCAATAACTTCAGGCTTCCTGCTCTTAACCTCAATATGCGGAGCCCTTACCGAACGCCGACGGCCCTCGACAGCACCTCCCGCTGGTTCAACCTCCGCCTTTAACAACTCGCCAAAATGACGCTGGTAAGCTGAAGGTGTCTGGCTTACTTGCCGCGCTCCAGACGTTTCCAAGTCATTTTCATTATTTTCCCGGCTATCCCGGTCCATTTTTTCCAAAGATTGTTCAGACATTATTATTAATTATCAGGCTTCTTTAATCATAGCTTATAAAAAACCGCTGTTCAATATAAATCCCCTTGCCCAAAAAGCTTCTCCTGAATAGAATTTCGCCACTTTAAAATTAACCAATCTTAATGACAGACCGTCCAAAGCCCAAAGATAGGCCCGACATTCCCGACCTGGTTATTGAAACCGCACCCCAGCGCCCGCAAACAAAAACGGCAGGAACCAGTGCCCTGGCAAAGTGGCGCAAAAACACTTCCATCAGGGTTGAAAGCATTATCAGCGCTGACGCTCAACCACGTGGACAGGCTGTCCGGACTTTTGATCAAACCATCAATAACGGACTGGCTTCCGAAACTTCCGAACCTCACTTACGCAGACTTTTTGGCAGCAGGCATTACTTAACCCAGGTCCTTTCCCTTAATCACCTTTTTGATAAAACACTGGACAAACTGGAACATCTTGAACGGATTCTGAAAATCAATCATGCCATTGACCCGACTACCAGCAAACCTGCCTTAAGTGACGAAAATCTTGAACAGCTACTTAATAATTTAAGGCTCGCATCCCTACAGACCAGACCCCAAAAACAAACTTCCGGTGTTCCGGAAAACAATGCCGTTTTCAAACCTGACAGCTCTTTGCTAAAACGACTAAGAACCTTAAATGAACAACCCCACCTTTTTCTTGAACCTACGGAAGTGAGCGCCATTATCAAAGCCATTGACGATTTCCTTCAAGGCATTATCGAATACACCGTCACCGGCATCATAGCCAACATGGGAACCTTGAACCAGACGATTGAAACTTCCATTGAAAACACCAACCTCATCCAGGCGGCTAAACGATTTACCGATGAAATGAATCTTGATGCCGATCCTGAAACTGTCCAGGCGTGGCATGACCTCATTCGCAACCTAGAGTTTGCTTTAAGCCACTTTATGGTAAAAATGGAGAAAATCTTCGGACCAAACGCCGCCTGGCTCTTAAGCAAAGTAGAAATCAAAACTCTCCAACGTACTATTCATGAACTTGATAATAAGGCTAACCAACTAACTGAACAGATTTACGATATCAGACATCAAGATCAAAACCCTTCTGCCAGCATTATCGCAAATATCAGGAAAATCATATCCGGACAGGGATCCCGGCCAGCCGCAATCGACCGCACCAAACTAAGAAACGAACTTACTTCTGTTAAAGAGCAACGGTCCTACCTAAAAAAACTTTTAGGAGTACGCATCAAAATGCAGGAAGAAAAACAACTGATCACTCCCGACCTTCCTGACGAAAATGCCTACGCATCAACCCAGCACAAAAAACTTTAAATACTCCCCTTCCGGAAAATATAACCGCACCGGATGGTCAATTGGCTGCGTGCGCGACTCCATCAGCCGCAAATCCTTTTTGGCATGAAGCGCAGCCTGGAACAAAGATTTTCTAAACAGCTCTGCCGGCACATAGTGCGAACATGACGAACTTATTAAAACTCCGCCGTCTTCCAGCACCCCAAGTGCCGCTTCATTCAACTTTGCATAAGCCTTAAGCGCTGCATCTACATTCTTCTGCGATTTCACAAACGCGGGCGGATCAACAATCACCAGTCCAAATTTTTTCCCGCTGCTGCGGCAACTTTCCAAATACTTAAACACATCTCCACAAATCTCCTCATGCTGATTGCTGCTAAAACCATTCAACGACAAATTCTCCGAACACAATTTTACCGCCTCTTCCGAAGCATCAACGCTGGTTACGTGCAAAGCGCCGGCCGATAGCGCATACGCGCTAAAACCTCCGCTGTAACTGAACAGGTTCAAAACCTTACTTCCAGCCGTATATTTCATCGAAGCCAAACGGTTCTCTCTTTGGTCCAAAAAGAATCCCGTCTTCTGTCCGCCTCTCACATCAATATGAAATTCAAGTCCGTTCTCCCTTATCTTAAGGCCATCCAGGCTCGATTCATTCCCATACAACAGGCCGCACGGCAAATCCTTAAGACCATCCTGCTTTCTGGCCGCAACATCACTGCGTTCATAGATACAGGACGGATTAAAAAATTTCACCAACGCCCTCACCACTTCACTGCGCATTTTATCCATACCCAAAGTGTGAATCTGCACCACCAAGACATCCCCATATTTATCAATTACCAATCCCGGCAACATATCTCCCTCGGCAAACACAACCCTCAAGGCGTTGGTATTTTTTTCATCAATAAATTTCTGGCGAAATTTATAAGCATCACCCAATCTCCGTGCCCAGAAATTTTCATCAATCACATCACTTTCATCAAAGCTTAAAACCCGCACTGCAATATTCGAACGCGAATTGTAATATCCAGTCGCCAGAAAATTACCGCCGGCATCACAAACCGCGCAAATATCACCATCATTCATCTCTGCCGGAATGCTTTTCTGCTCAATTGCCCCGCTAAAAATCCAGGGATGACGATAAAATAATGATCTCTCCCTGCCCTGTTTTAACTTAATCTGATGTTGCATAAAATAAATTCAAAATCGCCGCGACAATAGCCTTAACCAACTCAGACTGTCAACAAAAACAGTTGCTGCTATAAATAACTATATAACACCATCCCCATCTAAAACCTGATCTCCCGAACCTTGCCAAAAACCGTCAACGCCAGCTATATTGTAACGCACTTAACTAACCTAAATGGAAAACCTGTTATTACCTATAAACATCACCGTCAGGCAAAGCGTTTTTTTCCTTATTACAAAACTTCTGTTCCTAAATCTTTTATTCCTTTTAATCTACGCACTATTTGATCTTTCCATCCTGTTCCTTGCCGACACCAATCCCAATATAGGATTAATTCTCCAGGCGGACTGGATGGGAGTTATTACCCTTTTTATCGCCAGCTCTGTGGAAATGGTAATGGTAATAATCATTGTCCTAAAATGGGTAACGGAAATTTACGAAATACAGGAAGACAAAATAATCCACAAAAGAGGGGTCCTTCGAGTAAAAGAAGATGTACACTCCTTCCGCAACTTTACCGCTGTATCGATTACCCAAAACCTTACCGGCCGCATTATCAACTATGGCACAATCAAACTATATAATCCGGCCATCAATCACACTTTGCTGATGCCAAGGATCCAATCCCCCGAACAAATCAAATCTTTCCTTACTGAAAGGCTTTCCAGTCTTAATGAAAATCCCATCATCCGAAATCCTACCTTATTTCGTAAGTGACGCTCACATTCAGGGATATTTCCTTGCTGCCGGTCTGGATGCTTGGAGCCTGGGCCATTGCCGGCGCCTGAACCGCCATATCTAACTTATAATTAGCAAAAGCCTGTGGCATGGCGGAATAAGTATCCTCAGAAAAAGTAATGACTTTCCCCAAACTTACACCGGCTGCGCTTGCCATTTCCTGGGCCTTTTCCTTGGCTTTATTAAAGGCAATTTCCCTAGCCTGTTTTTTGATGTCAGTTGTATCATCAATATCAAAACTTAACTGTCCCACCTGGTTGGCTCCAGCCTTAATGCCCGTATCGAGCACGTCTTCAACTGCCTCCAATTTTCTTACTTTCAACTGCACTTCCTGATCCAGCTTATAGCCGACAATTTTCGGCGGCTGGGAAGATATATACTTATATTCGGGATAAAGATCGTACTGGGAAGTGGTAATATCTTTGTCTTCAACTCCCATAGCCTTTACCGCCTTCACAACCGCATTCATCTTCTCATTGCCATCTTTGGTCACAGCTTTGACTGTTGCCCCCTGGCTTACTACCGATAATGAAATCCTGGCAATATCCGGCTTAACCGTAACTTTCCCTTCAGCACTAACCGTAACCGTTCGGGCATAAGGCTGATTTGTAATCTCAGCTTTAATGCTTTCAAACCAGTTTGGCTGAAGGCTCCACCATACATAAAAAAGAGAGGAAGCAATCAGGAAAACCGCGCCGGAAACATACAAAACATGTTTCGTGGCTGGTACGTCGTTTTCTTTCATACGAAAAAAAATTACGGAATAACAGCAGCATCATAGCAAAATTTTGCATTTTCCCCTAGACAAAATATAACACCTTTGGTATAAGCCGTTCTTTGAAAAAAATAACCCTATCCAAATGTCATCATTACTTCCCCTGGACCTCGCCCACGATAACTTTCCCACAGCTTCAGGAATCGTCACCCAATCCAGAAGCAGACAACTTCCAGCTTTAACTCCCGATCTTCTCTGGCAAGCTTTAGAACTACCCTTTAAGCCTAAAAACACTGTAACTTTCCAGGAAGCGGAAACTCTTTTAGAGGTAGACATCACCAGGTTACGCAATTGTTTCCGGGGTGTCATCATTAATATTTTTGGACCAATCATTAAATCTCCCGAACAACAACCCGATCCCCGCATCCTTCAAAAAGTCCACGAAATAAGCCAGAGGATGCAAACCTGCCTTCTGCCGGAAAAAAACATGCCCTTGCCCCAGAAACTTCTTGAAATGCACATTCCTATTGCCGACAATATTGTACCCAAACCGGATCCACGTTGTTTTTTAACCGCAGTACACAAACACCTTCCCGATGTAAAACCCTCCAGTTGCGTCCTCATTGGTAGCAATTATCTTACCGATAACACCTGCGCCGACGCCGGCCTTGACTACATCCATATCGCTGCCCAACCGGGAGCCGAATCAACAACCTACCGCACCTTCCGCTCCCTCGGAGACTTAATTGCCGCCTTCCACAAAATGGTCTTCAAAAAGAAAAAAACTTACCCCGAACTCACTCATCACTATCCTGAGTACGTACACGGGACCAGTTATCCTTTATCTTCATGGACAAAAAACAAGCTACGTATTAAAGTTGAGTAGCTTTTTTCCAATAAAAACAATGAACGAAAGCAAAACCCCTACCCCGGGAGAAGTTTCTGACATAACTCCCACTACCCCCCCTTACGTCAAAAACCTCAAGCTGGAAACTTTAAGACAGTCCCTTCCTGATCTTTTTTTTACTCTAACTGTCAAAGCCCTGCAAAATCACGAAACCGGAGCTCATGTTCCAGCTGATGAAAAAATCAGCCTGGATGAAGTTGAAAAATACTTTATAAACGCCAACTTCCCCGATTATATCCAACTCACCACCGAAGGTATCACCCTTAAAAGCAACGGCAAATATCCAGCCTTGGTAGAAAAATTTATTGGCATACTCAAACAAAGCGAAGAAACATCCGGCAGTGAAGCCTTTGGCATCCTAAGTGACTTCAGGTCTAAATTAAACAAAGAACTATGCAGTCATCCCTCACTCCTCCAAGCCATCGTCAACAGCGGTACAAAAACAATTAAAAACATCCTGAACATTTAATACAAACTAACTTCTACATCTAATGATCGATCTGAAACAGCTCATCGAAAATCCGGAAAACATCCAGAAAGCACTCCTAAAAAAACATTTTCACGGCGATCTTGGCGAAATCAGAAAAATTTACGGCGAAAAACTTGGACTAATGCAGGAAATGGAAAAAATGAAAGCTGCCCAGAACAGTATTTCCAAAGAAATAGCAACCGCATCCAAAGAAGAAAAAGAAAAACTTTTACAGGAATCAAAAGAGATCAAGGAAAACCTTAAAAAGATGGAACCGGAACTGGCCGCCCTGGAAGCAAAAATGGAAGAGGTCGCCATGACCATTCCCAACCCACCATCCGAAACCGTCCCGGAAGGCAAAGATGACACCGAAAACGTTGTCATAAAAACTTACGGCAAGAAGCCGGCATTCGATTTTGAACCCGTGGACCACATCGCCCTTGGCAAAAAACTGGATATTATTGATATGGAAACAGCTGGCAACGTTTCCGGTACACGTTTCTACTATCTTAAAAATGACGCCGTACTGCTTGAATTTGCGCTGATCCAGTTCGTAATAAACAAACTGGTCAGCAAAGGATTTTCCCCCATCATCCCGCCTATTCTGGTAAAAGAACGTGCCATGATTGCCACCGGTTTTTTCCCAGCCGACCGCAACGAAATCTACCACGTCAATCCATCCGAAGATGACCTCTACCTGGTTGGAACCTCCGAAGTCCCGCTTTGCATGCTCCACGCCGACCAGATCATCCAGGGCGAAAAACTGCCGCTCCGCTACATGGGATTTTCGTCATGCTTCCGCCGTGAAGCCGGCTCCTACGGTAAAGACACCCACGGCATGATCCGCGTCCACCAATTCGACAAAATTGAAATGTTCTCCTTCTGCCATCCCACTGAATCCATCGACGAACACGAACTCATTCTGGCCATTGAAGAAGAAATCATGCAGGATTTAGGTTTCCATTATCAGGTTCTCAACATTTGCGGCGGAGACCTTGGCACCCCAGCCGCAAAAAAATACGACATCGAAGTTTGGATTCCCACCCAGGGCAAATTCCGCGAACTGACCTCCTGCTCTAACTGCACCGACTTCCAGTCCCGCCGCGCCCAAATCCGCTATCGTCAGCAAACCACCGAAAAAGGCAAAGACGGCCAACCCGTCCAGCGCGAAGAAAAACAGCTGGTTCACACCCTCAATGGAACCGCCATCGCCCTGGCCCGCACCCTTGTCGCCGTCATCGAAAACTACCAGCAAAAAGATGGCAGCATCCTCATCCCTAAAGTTCTCCAGCCTTACATGAACGGACGCACCAGGATTGAAGCCAAATAAAATGACTCCAAATAACACATGAATCTAAATGAAGGCCTCTTCATAATCGCCTCCCTGCTTTTAAGCCCGCACATTACCTACGGAGGTTATTTCATTCTATCGCGCTTAAAAAAAACCGACCCGCTTGTAAACCTCTTTGGATTCTGCGTCGCCATCAGCCAGATATTCATGCTGCTCAACGTTTTTTATCCTCCCTACTGGCTGCTTGGCGTAATCATCTCCTTTATTTTTGCCATTCTTTTCCACACCAGGATTAAAACACTACTTTCCAGGATTTGCCTGCAGGAATTCTGCAACTATAAAATTTTCATTGAGGCCTATGGCATTATCCTAAGCGTCCTTGGTATCATTACCTATTTTCTCCTGCCCTGGATTATTCCGGCGCTTGGCATCCTCAACATCCTTTTCATACTAAGGTTAAACTGGCTGATTTTCTTTAAGAAAAGACTTTACAGTCTGGATTATCCCAACCCTGCCGAGCTTAAAACCCCACTGGTTAGCATTGTCGTTATTGCCTACAACGAAGAAGACTATATTAGGGAATCACTTGAAGCCATAAAAAAACAGACCTACCCAAATTTTGAAGTGATTCTGGTTGATGACCACAGCATTGATAACACCGTCAAAATAGCCGAAACTTTTCACAAAGAATTTACTCTTAAAATCGTCCAGAAAGAAGAACGCGGGTGTTCACGTTCACGCAATTTTGGCGCAACTCACGCCCTTGGAGAAATCATTCTTTTCCTTGATGCTGATGCCATCCTCCCACCTGATTTTCTGGAAAAGGGACTTGCCCGGTTTAACACCCAAAAACTTTCCTGTGCATTTTTTGATTTTACCCCCATCACCGACAAAAAATTCGATTTCATCTTTACCTCAATCTATCGCCTCTGGCTAAAACTGGTCCAATACCATAATCCCCGCGCCATTGGCAGTTGCATCATGGTACGCAAAGATCTACATCAAAAACTACTTTTCGATACCTCCGTCGTCATGGCCGAAGATTTCGATTATGTCCGCCGCGCCGTAGAATTCGGAAAATTCAGAATCATCAACAACCCCAAATACCATATTTCCTGGCGCCGCTTTGAACATGAAAACCGCTTATGGCTTATTGCCAAATATCTTATTTTCGAAGTCTACCGTCAGCACATCGGCGAAATCCGTAAGCCGATCCTAAAATACCGTTTCGGGCACTACAAAAGGAAATAACAATCCAAATAAAAAAGCGTTGGCGCCGAAGAAATGTATAATTCCCACGGCGCCGGTAGCAATGCCTGCAGAGGCACTAACGTTACCGCGAATTCAACGAGCAGCAACGCCCTCTGGCAGGACCACAAGCTCCAAGCCGCGAACACCCTCACCAGCGCCTTGCTTAATAGCGAAGACGCGGTATCAGACAGATGCGACGAGCAGATCCCTGCTCCCATCTAAGCAAACATCGAGAAAGAACTATGAATATGAAGCGGCCGCTCCCTGCCCCTGGGCTGGCGCGACCGATCAGCGCGACACGCAGCGCGAACCGAGAACTGCTAGACCTTCAGGGCCTGCGCGGCCACGACAGCAAGTCGCCCACGGTACTCGTTGATGATCTCATTGAGCCCGCGGTCGAACGCCATGTACATGTGGTAGCGCACCTCGCCACCCATCGGGAAGACCTCGGAAAGCGGCGGCAGCAGTTCAGTCACCGCCTGCACCGCCATGTCTTCGAACAGCTTGCCTCGGCTGATCTTGGTCATGGCGTTTGATCCGAAGACCCTGCCCATCTGGTAGGCATGAAGCATCGCCGTCGCAACCTCCTCGGCATCAGTCAGGTAGAAGTTCCCCACCTGTCCGGCGCGGGCAAGAACAACCGGCCCCTCCCCGTCAGAATGGAGAACCAGCTCCGACATGTCCATGAACCTGCGGATGCGCAACGTGTGGTGAATCTCCTTCTCCACGTCGCAGATCTCTCCGGACTTGTCCTTCTCCCTGAGCCAGACCTTCTGGACCTGTCCGCCCTTGGAGTACAGCATGGAGTCAGAGGGGACCACGAATTCTTCCCCACACAACTCTCCACGAACAACCTGTTCTTCTGCAAAATGGACAACAAACATCACCTTGGAATCCGACATCTCACACCTCATTCCTTCACAATTTTCTCTGCAAACCGACACATCCTTGCGACTCCAATCAGCACAAACAAACACGTTCTCCTCCCTCATTGTCCTTTCTTCCGTTTTTCTACAGACGTAAGCATCAAAGATCAATCCATAAGCAAAAAGCCCACGGGCGCAAATCACACAAACATTTTAGAGATTGTCAACAATTTATAATAATCACCTTTAATGGCTTCAGATAAACACAATAAGCCACACGGAGCTTCTTGCTAAAAAAAGAGTTTTCATGTTATAATTAAACGAAATTACTAAAACAAACACACATGCTCGCACTTTCCACCGAATCATTAAAAGGTTACGGCTTAAACCGCATTTTCCAAATGGTAAAAGCCGCCGGATTTGACGGCATTGATATCCAGATCGACCCCAAAAACTATGACACCCAAAATGTCGACTACATCAAAACACTTGTGGAACAAACTGGACTTCCTGTTCTCGGCATAGCAACACCGCCCAACTGCAACGCCCGTAAAATCCAGGAAGCAGTCAACATGGCAAAAGCCCTAAACTGCCGTGTTGTTATTATCCAGCCCCCCAAAATCTTCGACTTCAAGTACATCCAATGGCTTAAAAATGAAATTCCTAAAATCCGTCAAAAAGAAAACATTTCTGTAGCTCTTGAAAACGCCCCAACCGAAAGCTTCCTGGGCATCATACCCGAACACGCCATGGGCAGCGTCCTGGATCTCAAAAAATTCAAACACGTCTGCATCGATTCCACCCGCATCGCCCAAAAACGCGAAGACTTGATCCGCGTCTACAAAACCCTTCAGAAATATCTGGTCTTTGTACACCTTTCCAATGTCAGAGCCGGAACCCCTTATGCCCTTCCTTCAAAGGGTATTCTCCCCCTCGAAAGTTTTCTCACCAAACTTAAACAGGATAGCTTTCCAGGAACCATCTCCTTCAAAGTTAACCCCAAATTCCTAAACGCCGGTGACGACGAAAAAGCAATGAAATCCCTACAAGAACAAAAACTTTTCTACGACACCTACTTCACCAACGTTAAAGTAATGCCTGCCACACCCGGAACATCAGTTACTACAGAAGAAGAAAGCTGAGATTTGACTTTAAACCCAGGAAGATTATGATTTTGCCTTAGCCTTGGCAATCTTTACATAATCCATATGGAATCAATTAAAGCAAATCTTGAACATCCCCTCCGCAGCCAAAAACTTCAAAACGCACAACCATCCAGAATCAAAAATATAAGCGCTTTTATTGCCGCCGGGGTTTTGGCATTTTGCCAGAACTTTTGCGATGCTGAACCTCCTGAAACAACAACTGACGAAAACATTCAGCCAACGCCTACTGTTGACGCCGGCCAACCCGATAGTTGTAAACTAAAGCCCAAATCCATCGATCCGAATCTGCTTAATTCTGAATATGCAAAATTAATCGAATCTCTGCCAAACTTCCAGTTTGTTCTTGATTCCATTAAGCACACCGGAACCAAAATCAACGAATGTGAATTCAAAACATACTATGAATACCTGCTTGAAGTCCTAAACAACGGATATAATCCGGAAACTTCGGCAAATCCGGAATACGCACAAAACATCAAGAACAAACTCGGCTTAACTCCGCCAATGTCCACTTATCTCTTCAACCTTGCCAACGCTCTTTGGATCGAAAAAAATAAAATTGTCCCATGGTCCCTGGCCAAGTACACACCCGATGAAATCCGCCACCTTACCAGCGTACGGGAAAACGATTTTGTTGAAAGCTCTGCCACTTATAACATCCCCGAATTAAAACAGGCTGGCATTGAACACTCTCCGGATAGTTATGTCGATTCTGCCAAAATGCACCAGTTCGAAGAAGAAATGGCCCTGCGCTTACATCCGCTGACAAAGAAAATGATCAAAGACAATCAGCACGATACTATCGTAAATGCAATCAGATGGGTAAAATCAAATTTCTTTCACTTCAACAATGAATACCCAACACAATCTTATCAGGACAAAGAAATGGGACTTGAAACAATCCTTCAAGAACGCGCAGCCGGCTGCCACGGCCCTGCCGCAATGGTTGCTTATATGATGAGATCACTCAATATTCCCGCCACCAACTATTCCATCAGGGAACACGGTGTAACTTACATGCCCTCCCCCGGATGGTATGTCCACGGCGACCTGATGGTTATCTATAATTTAGGTCCCGCCGATAACGTTTTTTTCACAATTAGCGATGTCATTGCCGCCGAAAACGCCGACGATAAAATGTTCGCAGCAACCTATTTCGACAAAAGCTGCCAGGAATGTTTCTGCCATAACCTTATGCGTAAAAACCAACTATTAGGAATAGAAATAGGAACAGAAAACGGGAATGAAATTGTTACTACTATCACTACCAGCGGCAGCGACCCGACCTGGACGCCCGCCTGTATGGGGCAATACAATACCGAAGCTCCACAGTATCATCTTACAAGTGTTCAAAACCAGGACGGGACTTATACAACCACCAGCACCCCGGTTAAAATTAAAAGTTATTACGAACTGGTAGATCCCAACACCGACATCTGGGAATAAATAAAAAAGATTTTTTAGTTTTGGGCCGCAGTGGTAATATTTAGACATGCTCGAACTCAAAAGCATTACCAAAGTCTACACCACCGGGGAAGAACATATAACCGCTGTAAAAAATGTATCCCTGAAAATTAATGACGGTGAATTTATTGTCATCGTTGGACCTTCTGGTTCCGGCAAATCAACCCTGCTCCATCTGATTGGAGGGCTGGATACCCCCACCCAGGGAGAAATACTCTATAACAAAACCGATATCCACCGCCTTTCCGATAAGAACCTTAGCAAATACCGTAACCGCGAAGTCGGTTTCGTTTTCCAGGACTTTCATCTGGCCCCGCACCTCAACCTGCTCGACAACGCCGAACTCCCGCTCTTCTTTAACAAAGCCCGCAAAATCACAAACCGCACCATCAAGAAAAAAGCTAAAGAGATGCTTGATGAATTTTATCTTCTCGACCGTGCCAATCACCTGCCCGGACAGGTCTCCGGCGGACAAAAACAGCGTGCCGCCAGCGCCCGCGCCCTTATCAACAAACCCAAAATTCTCCTCGCCGATGAACCAACCGGCAACCTTGATTCCATCACCGGCAAAAACATCATCCGGCTTTTAAAAAACATCCATAGTAAATCCGGCATGACCATGGTCATTGTCACCCACGATCGCGAAATCGCCAAAAACGCCGAAAGAATCATTGAAATCAAAGATGGTACTCTGATCGAAAAAAACAAGTTCGATAAATTCGTAAACTAAAAAAGACACTGCTCCCCGCTACTAGATGTAAAATTAATCACAACCAAACATTCGTAATTCGTAATTGAACCCCGTGTATCTCACCCTGGCCCGCAGAAATATCGAAAGTCGCAAAATGCGCACAGCTCTCACCTGTACCGGCATTGCCATTGGTATTGCACTGCTTGTGCTTTTGATGGGATTAAGTGATGGACTAAAGCAGATCGCCTTCCAGCGCATCACCGGGGGCAGCCCGCTTACCCAGCTCACCGTCCAACCCAAAGCCGGCGAAGGCGGACTTTTAAAACTGCTCCCCTTAAATAACAATCAAACCAGCATTACTCCCGCCGAACTCCAGAGTATCAGCAAAATTCAGCACATCCAGAACATCTATCCCGAAATGGTTTACACCAACATCTCCTCGCTCCGTGTAGACTACATGGGCGAATCCTTACAGACCGACAGCATGATCTTTGGGGTTCCTTACGATTACATTAAAGACGATTATAGCGGTAACAAACAAAGCTGGGACAGTGCACAGGCTCCCTATCCCGCGCTCTTTTCCAAAAAGATCATCGATATTTACAACTACACCATCGTCCCCACAAGCGGACTGCCCGCTTTCAACAGCAAAGACCTCAGCTCCATCAACGTCACACTGTTACCAAACGAATCAACTTTCTTTCCACAGCTTGGCCAATCCCAAAACCCAATGCCGGCACATCTTGTTGGTTTTTCAGACAAAATCGCCCTGGTCGGCATAACGGTTCCTCTACAGGCCGTACGCGAAATGAACAAAGCCAAAGATCCCAACTACACTGAAAACTATCTCCGCCTGCATGTAACCGTAGACAGCGCCGAAAACATCGAAACCGTCCGCGCACAAATCAAAAAGATGGGACTTGAAGCCATCTCTGTCATCGAAGAAGTCCAAGCCATTTCCGAAAACTTCCTTATCCTGGCCCTTGGGTTTGGAGCCATCAGTCTGATTGTTTTACTGATCGCCGGACTTATGATCGCCAATACTTTCCTTTCCGCCATCCATGAGCGCAAACATGACATCGGTCTTTACCGTGCCCTTGGAGCCACCCGCACCGACATTCGCAAAATCTTTCTGGCCGAAGCAGCCCTCATTGGAGCTATCGGCGGACTGGCTGGCATCATCATCGGGACATTCAGCGGCATCGGCATCAATCAGGCCTTAATGTCATCCCTGGGTGAACTAACCACCAAACCAACCAACATCATCCTCTTTTCTCCACTGCAAATCCTCATCGCCCTCCTGCTCAGCATTTTCATCAGCATCATCTTCGCCTACCTCCCCGCCAATCGCGCCGCCAAACTCAACCCGCTGGAAGCACTGCTGCAGTAAAAACGACCAAGGCCCAAGCCAAGTATTGATTATTTCCCAATTTTCCTTTGACATATCATCGAAAATAAATAAAATTATTCCAGCTATCAGATTCCTCTTCCAGGTCAGCACGAATGCGTTATTGAAGGTAGCAGCTAGGATCCCGTCGGCAAAAAATGGCGGGTTTTGCGTTAATTAAAGCTATTTTCTTATTTTTTACTTATGCCGAAGAAAAAGCCAGCCGCGAAGAAACCCCAAAAGGTAAAAAAAGCGGCTAAGCCCCTTAAGCCTGCCAAAGCCAAACCGGCCAAGAAGGCGAAGGTTTCTCCTGCAAAAAAACAGGCTCCAAAAGCCGCAAAAAAGGCGGTTATCAAAAAGCCTGCTGCAAAGAAACCTGCAGCAAAAAAAGCTGCGACAAAACCACAAAAGGCTGTAAAAAAACAGCCGCTCAAAAAAGTTGCAAAAGCAGCTTTTAAAAAAGCCTTAAAAATAGCTACAAAAGCTATCAAGGCTGTTAAGAAGCCTGAACCTCATAAGGCTGCCAAACCGGTTAAAGCCATTAAACCGGTCGCAAAAGCGGCAGCTCCCAAAGTTGCTCCTAAGGCTGCCCCAAAAGTTGAACCCAAAGTTGAACCCAAAACAGTAAAAGCTCCGGTTGCAACAAAGCATGAAGCTCCCAAGGCCGAGATCAAAAAAATCGGAGCCGTTAAAGAAGCTGTTAAAGCCGAGAAGAAAGTAGAAGCTAAAAAGTTTGAACCCAGAGCAGCTAAAGCCCGTTTCACCAACATTGCCGAAGAAATCAGCAAACTCCTTCCCAAGGAAAACATCGCCATGAAGGAAGTTTCTAACCGCAAATATTTTGTAGAACGTTTGGACAAGAACGTGGTTTTACCAAACATGATTGAAGTGCAGATCGATTCTTATCGCTGGTTCCTGGATGAAGGCATCCGCGAACTGCTTGATGAAATCAGCCCAATCTCCGACTTTTCCGGAAAAAAACTGGAACTCCATTTTCTGGAACATTCCATCGGTGAACCCAAATACGATCCGGAAGTCTGCAAAGTAAAAAACCTTACTTACGAAGCTCCCTTAAAAGTACACGTCCAGCTCATTAATAAGGAATCCGGGGAAATCAAGGAACAAGACATTTTCCTTGGAGGTATCCCTTTAATGACTAATAAAGGTACATTTATTGTTAACGGTATCGAAAGAGTCGTCGTCAGCCAGCTGGTACGCTCTCCTGGCGTATTTTTCAGCAAAAACGCCGCTGCTCCAGGCATGCATAATGCCAAGATTATTCCAAAACGTGGCGCCTGGCTCGAAATCGAGACAGATAAAAAAGGTGTGCTCACTGTAAAAATCGATCGCAAACGCAAAATCCCGATCTCTTCCCTGCTCCGCGTTTTCGGCTTCAAAAAAGACAGTGAAATCCTTGAACTCTTCAGGGAAGTCACACTTGATCCGGCACATGACTACATTTTAAACACACTGGAAAAAGATCCTGCCAAAACAGAAGAAGAATCTTACCAGCAGATCTACCGCAAAATTAGGCCTGGAGATTTGGCTACGGCAGAAAACGCCAAATCCCTTATTCAATCCATGTTCTTTGATTACAGAAAATACGACATGGGCCCGGTTGCGCGCTACAAATTGAACAAACGCTTCAAACTGGAAGTTCCGAACAAAAAAGATTACCACACCTTCCAGATACAGGATCTGGTAGAAATTATTAAGCATCTTATCAAACTCAATAACGGCGAAATGCAGCCTGATGATATCGATCATCTCTCAAACCGCCGCATCCGCGCCGTCGGCGAACTGGTACAAAACAAGTTCCGCGTAGGTTTACTGCGCACCGACCGCATTGCCAAAGACCGCATGACCGTAATGGATCTCGAAACCGCTACTCCAACACAGTTAATCAACTCAAGACCAATTACAGCGGCACTGCGTGAATTCTTTGCCAGCTCACAGCTGTCACAGTTCATGGATCAAACCAATCCTCTGGCAGAACTCGCCCATAAGAGGCGCCTTTCCGCCATGGGTCCAGGCGGTCTCTCCCGCGAACGTGCTTCATTCGATGTCCGCGATGTACATACTTCCCACTACGGACGTATCTGTCCTATTTCCACTCCTGAAGGTCCAAACATTGGTTTGGTCGTACACCTCGGAACCTACGCCCGCGTCAACAAATACGGCTTTATCGAAACTCCCTACCGCGACGTTCTTCACACCTGCCCAAACAAGGCCAAGGAACTTACCGGAAGGAATCTTAAAAACGATCTCGTCAATCCCAAGACCAACAAGCTGATTGCCAAGAAAGGCACCAAAGTAGATGAAAAGTTGGCCAAGGAAATTGAAAAACTGCCAATTGAAGATATCCCGGTTTACGCTTACCTCACCAACGACATCCGCTACTACGATGCCGACGAAGAAAGAGGCCTCGTCATAGCCCAGGCCAACACCGAGGTTGATGACAAAAACCAGATCATCCCGTCCCGCGTATCCGCCCGTATCGACGGTAACCCAACTATCGCCAGAACCGATGAGGTTACCCATATCGACGTTTCTCCAAAACAGATTATTTCCGAAACAACAGCACTTATCCCGTTCCTGGAACATGATGACAACACCCGTGCTTCCATGGGTTCAAACATGCAACGTCAGGCCGTTTCACTGGTAAGCCCACATGCTCCAATCGTTGGAACAGGTATGGAAGAGATCACTGCTAAAAGCTCCGGACAGATTGCCCTGGCCGAAGATAATGGAACCGTCTCTTATGTTGATGCTGACCAGGTCACTGTTATTTATGACACAGGTAAAAAAGTTACCTACAACCTTACTATTTACACCCGCAGCAACCAGGGAACCTGCTTACACCAGAGAGCCCGCGTAACCAAAGGCCAGCGTGTTTCCCGTGGGGACATCCTCAGCGATGGCGCCTCAACTGAAAACGGAGAACTCGCTCTTGGCCAAAACCTGCTCGTAGCCTATATGTCATGGCGGGGTTTCAACTACGAAGATGCTGTAATTATTTCCGACAGACTGGTTAAGGATGGTGTCTTTGACTCAGTCCACATTGAAACATTCACCATTGATGTCCGTGACACCAAACTCGGTCCGGAAATCATCACCCGTGATATCCCCAACGTCGGCGATGCCCGTCTGAAAGACCTTGATGAAAATGGCGTTGTTCGCATTGGTGCCACCGTCCACGAAGGAGACATCCTCGTTGGTAAAATCACTCCAAAAGGTGAAACTGAACTTACCGCAGAAGAAAGACTTCTCCGCGCCATCTTCGGCGACAAGGCCCGCGATGTAAAAGACACCTCACTGCGCCTCCCCGGAGGTGAAGGAGGAAAAGTTGTTGGCATCCAGGTCTTCAACCGCAAAAACGGCGATGAACTCCCAACCGGCGTCAACCAGCAGATCAAAGTCAATGTCGCCCAGACCCGCAAAATATCCATTGGGGATAAGGTTGCAGGCCGCCACGGTAACAAAGGCGTCTGCTCCATCATTGTAGCCCAGGAAGACATGCCTTTCCTTGCCGATGGAACTCCTGTCGACATCGTCCTCAACCCGCTCGGTGTATCCTCCCGTATGAATATCGGACAAATTCTTGAAACACACCTTGGTTGGGCCGCAAGCAAAATGGGATACAAGGTTGCCACACCCGCACTTAATGGGGTCACTCCTGAACAAATCACCGAAGCCCTCAAAGAAGCTGACTTGCCCGAAGAAGGCAAAGCTCAACTTTACGATGGTCTTACCGGTGAACCATTTGAACGCAAATCAACTGTAGGTATCACCTACATCCTCAAGCTTTCACATCTTATTGAAGATAAAATCCATGCCCGCTCGGTTGGACCATACTCACTGGTCACCCAGCAACCTCTCGGAGGTAAAGCCCAGCATGGCGGACAACGTTTTGGTGAAATGGAAGTATGGGCTCTCGAAGCATACGGGGCAGCACATACTCTCCAGGAAATGCTCACCATCAAATCCGATGATGTTTACGGACGGGCCAAAGCTTACGAATCAATTGTTAAGGGTGAAGCTATCCGCAAACCAAGAACTCCTGAATCCTTCAACGTTTTGGTTAAGGAACTCCAGAGCCTTGGTCTTAGCGTCAAACTGATCGCCACCGAAAAATCACCTCTCCTCCATGAGGATGACGAATACACAATCGAACAGATCCAGACCGAAGAAGTTGCCGCAATAAAGGAAAGCGCCGACAAACTGGATAATGAAGTTGAAAACTTGTTCGAAAAAGAAGAAGTTGCTCCGGTAAACGCCGGACCAGACATGGAAGTCCTTGATGCTGATGAAGCAGAAATGAAAGAAAAACTGGATGAAGATTTCATTGAAGAAGGAGAAGATTTCGAAAACGAGCCGGTCGAAATGCTCGATGCCGAACCCACCGAAGAAGATCTCCGCGCCGAAGAGGAAAGATTAAGAGAAGAAGAAATCTAGTTTCAGTAATTGGGCCGGGAGCCGCATCTTAAAAGCGGCTCTGCGGCCGTGAATTATCATCTAAATCGAACCTAATGAGAAGCATTAATAAAGTAATCTTAATCGGCAATCTGACCAGGGACCCCGAAGTCCGCCAGACTCCGGGAGGCCAAAACGTTGTCACCTTCTCAATTGCCACAAACCGTGAATGGATAACAAAAGATGGACGCAGGCAAAACAGCACCGAATTCCATGATCTTGTTGCCTGGGCAAAACTGGCTGACATATGCGAAAAACACCTTAAGAAAAGCAAACTGGTCTACGTTGAGGGCTATCTAAAAACCCGTAACTGGA
>JAGOLJ010000097.1 GCA_017994125.1 Candidatus Altimarinota bacterium | reverse complement strand
CTATGATATCGCCGATTCTTCCAGGCCTCCAATCTGGGCAGCCGGTGAAGGTACAGTTATTAAGGCTGTAACAGGTTGCGCAGACGTATCCCATGGTTGCGGAGGCGGTTACGGAAACTATATTATTATTGACCATGGCAACGGGTTGCAGACGCTTTACGGACATCTTGAGTATCTGAATGTTAAAGTAGGCGACCATGTTTCCAGAGGCCAGGTACTCGGCAAAATGGGACGTTCAGGAAACGTACGTGGACGCACAGGTATCCACCTGCATTTTGAAGTCCGCCTGAATGGCAAGAAGATGGTTCCAGGAAATTATTACTAAAAGCCATTTGTGGCCGTTGAGTAATAACCGATTTATGGTAAACTGTCAGCGTTAGTTTTGTGCTGTACTTATGACTTTTTGGAACGTCCTGAAAAAAATAGCCAGATTGCCGCGAATACCTTTTGTCTGGCTAATCAAAGCTTATCAGAAAACGCTTTCTCCAGACCATGGCTTTTTGAAAATCTTTTTCCGTTATGGATATTGCAGATTTAATCCAAGCTGCTCCGAGTATGGGCGCCAGGCACTGGAAAAGTACGGCCTGATAAGGGGAATTCCTCTTACCATCTGGAGGGTTTTACGCTGCAACCCTTTTTCAAAAGGCGGCGATGATCCCTTAAAATAAATAAAGATGATTCCAAATATTTCTGCCATCGACGCACTCATTCTCGGTATACTACAGGGACTGACTGAATTTCTGCCCATATCATCTTCCGGGCACCTGATTGTTGTGGAAAAATTGCTGAAGCTTAATCCGGAGATGTTAAAAAGCTTTGATGTTTCGGTGCATTTTGGGACGCTGCTGGCAATTATTGTTTATTTCAGAAAAGATATTACAGACCTTCTGAAAGCCGCTTTTTCCATTATTTCCGATCCCAAGGGCAGAAAGGTAAGCCATGAGAATAAAGAAAAACGAAAACTGCTCCTTTATTTGGTTATTGGGACAATTCCGGCGGTTGTTGTAGGCTTATTGTGGGGTGATTTACTGGACGAACTTTTCCGTAATCCGGTTTCGGTGGCAATGCTTTTTGTAGCAGTTGGTTTGGCGTTTATTCTGATAGAATTTATCCACAGGTGCAGGACTGAGGCAAAAATAGATTTAAATAGAGCGATTGTTATTGGGGCTGCGCAAGCCATTGCCCTGATCCCGGGCGTATCCCGTTCGGGGGCAACAATTTGCGCAGGGTTGGCTCAGGGCGTTAAACGCGAAGAATCAGCAAGATTCTCTTTTTTACTTGGTTCCGTGGCGATTGCCGCAGCGACAGCTCTTTCTGTTTATCAGGTTGCCAAAGGTAAAGTTCTTCTGCCAGAAGTAGGTATTACTATGATCGGAGTGGTTAGTTCGTTTCTTTCGGGCCTGCTGGCAATAACATTCCTGATGAAATTCCTGAAAAAACATTCATTGAATATTTTTGGCTATTACAGGATTATTGTTGGAGCAGCCATAATCCTGCTAATGTGGCCGGCCGCAAGCTAAAAAAGGTTTAAAACAACCTAACAGCAAAGTCATGATTTCACACCAACATATACTGGAGATCCTCCAAAAATATGATCAGGAAAATCTGACGATTGGGGTTTTGGGAGGGCACACGGCGCTGGATGTTTGTCATGGAGCAAAAAAATATGGTTTTAAAACGGTGGTTATATGTCAGAAAGGAAGGGAGAAAACCTATGACAGATATTTCAGGGTTAAACCGGATGTAGATGTGGTTCCCGGCCAACTGGAGCCATGGCATAACACCAAGGGGATTATTGATGAAACAATTATTGTTGATAAGTTTGCTGATATTGTTAAGCCCAAAATCCAGGAACAGCTGAGAGAAATGAATACGATTATGATTCATAACCGCTATTTTTGGGTTTACTGTGATTTTAATCAGATTGAAAATGATTTTCTGGTTCCCATTTATGGAACACGTGAAATGCTGCGACTGGAGGACAGAAGTCTGGAAAACAACCAGTATTCCCTGCTCCGGAAAGCCGGAATAAGGTATCCAAAGATTTTTGAGAGGCCCAGAGATATAGATCGCCTGGTACTGGTGAAAGTAAATGAGACACTCAGAGGATATGAAAGGGCTTCTTTCTTTGCATCTTCCCCCCAGGATTATGAAAAAAAAGCCCGGGAGCTGATAAAGGCTAAAATTATTTCTGAAAAAAATCTGCAAAAAGCTGTAATTGAGGAATTTATTATCGGTGCCCCTTTAAACTTCAATTTCTTTTATTCCAACATGGATAATGAACTGGAGTTGATGGGATGCAGCAGGAATATCCAAACAAATATGGATGGATTATTGCGTCTTCCTGCGCCTGAGCAAAGTGCGATACTCCAGTATATGAGACCACGGATGATTGTGGCCGGACATGACGCCGTTACCGTAAAGGAATCGCTGGTGGAAAAAATATTTTTAAATGGTGAAAAGTTCGTGGAGATGACAAGGACGGAATTTCCCCCGGGAATTATCGGCCCGTTTGCCCTGCAGGGAGCCATAACGGCAGAAGACGGATACGAGGATCTGGTTATCTACGACGTGAGTATGAGAATTCCCGGCGCGCCAGGGTTGCGCTATACGCCCTATTCGGGCTATCTTTACGGCGATAGCCTGAGCGTGGGAGAAAGGATTGCCATGGAAATAAAAAAGGCTATTAAAGAAAGGAAACTTACTGAAATCGTAACCTAAAAACATGAAAGTTATTGTACTCGCCGCGGGGAGAAGTAAGCGGCTAAAACCTGTTAATGATAAGGTCCTGATCGGTTTTCTGGGAAAAACTCTGATTGAGCACCAACTGGGCCAGTTAAAAAAAGTCGGGCTGGAGGAGGTAATTGTGGTCGGCGCTTCCCATAATATAGAATCGCTAAAAGAGCTTGCCCAAAACCTTTCCAAAAAAATTGTCGTTACTGAACAGGAAGATCCTGATGCCGGTATGGCCGGAGCAGTTATCAGCACGGAAAAATATCTAAAAAACGATCCGGTTTTAATCATAAGCGCAAATGATATTGTGGATGAAATAGCCTATAAGGACATCATTAGCGCATGCAGGGAAAAGGACCTGAACGGCTGCATGATAGGCAAAAAGGTGTCTTCTTATTTCCCCGGCGGATATTTAAAAATGGATAAAAACGGCCTGCTTCAGGGTATTATTGAAAAGCCGGGTGAAGGAAATGAACCGAGTGATGTAATTAATCTGGTGGTACATTACCATGCGGATGGAACAAAACTGATTAAGGAGCTTAAAGAAACCAAATCCAGCGGTGATGATCTTTATGAGGCTACCCTTGACCGCATGATTAAGAACGGAGGCAGGTTTAAAGTTGTGCCGTATGAAGGAGAATGGCATCCAATCAAGTTCCCATGGCATATTCTGGCCGCTGCTTCCTATTATTTTAGTAAGGGCAAAAAATTCATATCTCCCAAGGCACATATTGCCGAAAGTGCTGTAATAAAGGGGGATGTGATTATTGAGGAAGGCGTTAAGGTCTTTGAAAACGCGGTAATCAGCGGGCCGGTGTATCTGGGGAAAAACACAGTTGTAGCCAATAATGCCCTGGTAAGGGACTCTTACCTGGGCGAAGACTGCGTGGTTGGTTTTGGTACGGAAATCGCCAGGAGCTTTATGGGAAATAATGTCTGGACCCATACCAATTACATTGGAGACAGCATTATCGGGAACAACTGTTCATTTGGTTCCGGTTCGGTTACCGGCAACCTGCGCCTTGATGAAAAGAATATCCAGGTAAATATTAACGGTGGCAAAATAGACTGCGGCAAAAGTAAATTGGGGGTGATTATGGGAGACAACGTACGCTGCGGAATTAATACCAGCATTATGCCTGGAATTAAAATCGGTAATAACTGTTTTATTGGGGCAGGCATCATTGTGGCTCAGGATATTGATGATAACATGTTTGCATACGGAAAAACCGAACTTGTGATTAAGCCTAATACGGCCAAACTGGACAGTAATCTGCGATTGCAAATGAAGAAGGCTCTGAAGTAGTAATTATAAACCTAGAATTTTTACTTAAAAATAAATGAACCAGGAGCTGAAATTATCCGTAATAATTGTTAATTATAACCACAAATATTTCCCACGACTGGCTGTGGAAGCGTTGGAAAAGGCAAAAATCAATTTTCCGATGGAAATTATAGTGGTGGATAATAATTCAAAGGATGAAGAAAGCCTCACCTTTTTACAAAAGGCACACCAGGAAAAAAGGATTACGCTGATTGTATCGCCTAAAAATGTGGGGATGGGACAGGGTAATAATCTGGGAGCGAAGATCGCAACCGGTAAATATATTTTCATCCATAACCCGGATATCAC
>JAGOLJ010000096.1 GCA_017994125.1 Candidatus Altimarinota bacterium | reverse complement strand
GTAGATTAAGGTTGTATGCGTTCTTTTCTTTTATTTCCTCTAAATGTACAAATCGTGAATACCGAGGGAGCTCAAGTTGCTGTTCGAAAACTGTTGAGATTTTATAGACGTCTCGCTCCCGCAACCGGTTCTTGTTCCCATCTTTTATGAAATCACGGCTGGCATCAATCATAAAAATTCCATCGCGGTCTGCTGCATTTTCCTTGTCAATAACGACAATACAAGCTGGGATTCCAGTCCCATAAAACAGGTTGGCAGGCAGACCGATGATGCCTTTGATTAGCCCGCGATCAACAATAGACTGACGAATTGCAGCTTCGGCGTTTCCTCTGAAAAGCACCCCATGGGGAAGAATGATAGCAGCTTTGCCATTCCGCTTTAAGGATTTGATGACATGCAAGAGCCAGGCGTAGTCACCATTCTTCTGTGGCGGTCTTTCCCCATAGCCATCAAAACGATCATACTCCTGTAATCCATGTGTCCAGTTTTTGTCCGAGAAAGGTGGATTAACAACGATGAAATCGAATTGTTTCAGAAGACTATCATCTTCATCGTTCTTAAATAACGGGTTTGAAAAGGTACTATAACCGCCTCGAATTTCCGCAGTAGCTTTATTATGAAGAACCATATTCATTTGAGCTAAACCAGCAGTAGTGTTATCTTTTTCCTGGCCATAAATAGCGATTGGGATTTGCGCGGCTTCTGCTGCTCTGATTAGCAAACTACCTGACCCACAGGCAGGGTCATACAATCTCATGTCGGTTTTATCGGCATATTCTATACCGATTACTTTTGCCATAATGCGCGACACTTCTGCGGGAGTATAGAACTGTGCTTTACTTTTTCCACTCTCTGTAGCAAATTTTCGCATCAGGTATTCGTAAGCATCGCCAATGATGTCATCACCATCAGCACGGTTTTTCGAAAAATCAGGCATTTTGTCGCGAAATATGGCCAAAAGTTCACTCAGTTTATCCACCATCTCCTGACCCTTGCCCAGCTTGTCTTCATCATTAAAATGAGCATTGTCAATGACTCCCCTTAGATTATTCGCTTCTGCAAGTTTGGCGATAATTTTATCCATTTCTTCGCCAATGTTCTTATTACCGATGAAGGAAAGCATATCATCAAAACTGCCACCTTCTGGGATAATGATATCCCCAAAAGGTTGACCTTTGAACTTATCAGAAACGTATTTTACAAAAAGCAAGGTCAGGATATAGTCTTTGTATTGTGAACTGTCCATACCTCCCCGGAGGTTGTTACAGCTTTCCCAAAGACTCGAGTAGAGTTCACTTTTCTTAACTGCCATGACTATTTGTCTCCAGTAATTCAATGTGATTTTGATTAGTTTTAGAAAGTTTTTCTGATGAGCATAGATAATTCTCAAGCTCATCTGTATAAATACCAAAATGGTTTAATAGTTCACTTGTGTCGGGATCTGCATTGAATACAGACAAAATAGCCAGGAAGGTAACCCATTGCATCGGTCGTTTTCCTTTTTCAATTTGAATTACCGTTTGACGACTGACACCAACTTTTTCCGCAAGCTCGGATTGTTTAAGTTTGAGTTTGCTTCTTAAAGTGAGTAAGTTGTCAGCAAGTTTAGACATTAGCTTGCTTTTATCTAATTCATAATCCACAATGAGCGCTCCTCAGTCTTTCTGTTCGTTCCTGTTAAAAAGTCTTTGGAATTGACACGAAGTAAGTAAAGTATACATTGTTTGGATCAAAAAGTGACAAAGTCAAAGCAAATTGATTTTTCACTACAGGGTTAGACAATCCTAAAGCGGATTAAAAATATTAGTTGAAGTATCCGTGGATACGGCATCCTATTTTATTTTAATTAATGTTGTTGTTTTCGTGACTGGTTTGCTCTCGCGACTTGTTTATGTATATTGAAGTTGCGTTAGTAATGTAATTGAGAATCGATTTAGGCACCTCTGAATAGAGGGACGAGCGCGGGCGCTCGGATAAAGGCTGAGAGCGTCGCCAGACGCTCCGAAGCAAGGGGTCGCCAGACCCCGCAGGGCTGTCGGCTATGCCGACCATCATGGGTCGTTGAAACCTTGTTTCAAAAAGACCCGTGATGTCAGCCCCCTTATGCCCTTTTACTGTTTTGCCACAAATTTTTGTTTTATACGTTTTGTGGCACCATTGTGCTTGCCACCAATCGCAATTTCTTGCGATTTGGCAAGGTTAATGTCGGATGTAGTTTTAATCACCCTGTGATGTATTCCGACATTGCAAAGTGAGTGTATTTTTTACACTCTGTGTATTTTGACATTTTTTCTCTCGATGGAAAACGCTTCGTGGTGTATTTTTAAACATAGCGTTTGACATCAAGTGTATTGAGTGTAGTCTTGATGCAAAATGAACTGTAAATATGCTCACGCCAGGCGCCCGCAAGGGCGATCGGAGCAGGTCCGTGCCTACGTTTCGTATCATGCTCTGCTCCGTCATTTAAGCCCTGGTTTCGTCCCTTCAGGGTTGGCTTTTAGCGCCGCCATTTTTGACATCACGCTTGATTTTACAGCAGCCTGTTGAAAGAAAATATTTAGTGTTATTCTTTCAACAGGATTGGTTTCGGAATGGCGATGTGAGGCGTTGGAACAGGAGGCGCCGGCAATGTAATTTTGGGCATGTTTGTTCAAACGGCTAAAAATGGCTCGAATATTAATTTTGGCTCTTGTCCCCTGCTGTTTAGTTAATGCGGATGCTCGTTAAGAATTACCCGTCAAAAATTAAGTTTAAGGCGCGTTTGGTTGCTGTTGCGCGTCTGTGTATTGCCTTAGAGCGCAATAATGGCTGGTTTTCAAAACATACAAAGCGTTCTGAATGAGGGCACATAATTAAATAAAAGCTTTGTTTTCAGGCTGTTTTCAGGTTATTGATGCATATTTTGTCGGTTTTTGCTGGTTTGGGGCTAATTAGCAATTTGTTACAAAGCATGTGAAGATGATTTTGAGACATGACACGTCAGTTTCCCAAAGATGAAACCCAGAACTGGGTCAGTAACCCAAAACTGAACCAAAAACAGCCCAGAACTGGGTCAGCAACCCAAAACTGAACCAAAAACAGCCCGGAACTGGGTCATAACGATGCCTGAGGCCAGTTTTGGGTCAAACATTACCCAATATTGGTTTTTACTCTAATTGATTTAAAAAACCAACTTTGGGTGCTAAACGGCAACGTACTCAGAATTGAGTTGAAACCTTAATGGTATAAAAAACAACTCAGTTCTGAGTACAGGTCTCAGGCGGAACATTTAGTAAGAAATCTTTATATCGGGGGTTTGTGGTATGGGTGTTTTTTTAGTGATGTTCTTTTAGTCGGGATTGTTTAACGAAAATTTGCAACGGCATATCCAGAGGAAACCTGTTGCAATTATTTTTGTCTCTTGGGATGGCTTACACGGCTTATTCTAAAAAAAAGAGCCCCGAAGGGCTCTTTAGTGATATTTAGTTGTCTGTAGTTTTGACATACTCAGGAATTCTTTCCTGAAATGGGTTTTTCGTAAGGGCTTCTTTGAGTACATCATTCAGGTTGTCAACCAAAACGATTTTGATGTTTTCCAGGACTGTGGGAGAAAGGTCTTCATAATCACTGCAGTTGGAGCGGGGCAGGATCACGGTCGTTTTGCCATCGCGATGGGCAGCCATGATTTTCTCACTCACCCCGCCAACAGCCAGTACCTGACCACGCAGGTTTATTTCCCCTGTCATCGCTACATCATGCCTCACAGGAATACCTGATACAGCAGACGCGAGGGCTGTGGCGATAGCAAGCCCAGCACTTGGACCTTCTTTTGAAACTGCAGCTTCTGGCGCATGGATATGAATGTCCTTATTCTCAAAGAAATCATCTGGGACATTAAAAACCGCGGCTCTGGATTTGATGAAACTAAGCGCGGCTTCCGCAGATTCACGCATTACTTTTCCAACATTGCCAGTAAATTTGAGCGCACCTTTTCCAGTGTGCAAAATGGCTTCAATTGGCGTTACGCAGCTGCTCACCGGACCGACAGCAAGTCCATAAGCAATGCCTGTCTCGTCTTTGGCGGGTGTTTTGGCATGGATAACTTTTGGCGGTCCCAGATACGTTCTTATGATTTCAGTTGTAAGGAATCTTTGGAAGGATTCCCCCTCCATCTTTTTACGGACGATTTTGCGCAGGATTTTCTCGATGTTGCGATTTAGTCCGCGTATACCTGGTTCGGCTGTGTAGCCTGCAATGAGTTCATTTAAGGCTTCGTCAGAAAAACGGATATCTTCAGATATCATGCCTGTTTCAATGACGCGCTTTGGAATGAGAAAGTTTTTGGCAATCTTCAGCTTTTCTTCCTGACTGTAACCAGGCAGTTCGATTACTTCCA
>JAGOLJ010000095.1 GCA_017994125.1 Candidatus Altimarinota bacterium | reverse complement strand
CCCAGTGTCTTCCCGTATTTTCCGCTTGTTTACCCATAATTCGTTAATTGTTATTTAGTATATTTTTTAGGATTGAGTGCCACTATTGGCCGGCTTTGTTTCGGAAGCTCCGGATGTTGAAGGCGTAGCCGTTACTTCGATCGGGTTTCCGGCGGAATCAGTGGCGTTAATTTTAATCGGCTGACCGGAAGTTGTAGTTGCATTGACTGGAGTGGCTGTAGTTTCTTCGGTTGAAGCGGGAGTATTGGGAATGGCCTCAGCTGTGGGTGGATTTACGATGCTGGCATAGTAGGTAAGCTGCTGACTGCCATACATGAACAGGAAGTCGAAAGCACCTACAGCAACGGCTGCAACAAGGCAAAAACCCAGTACCAGAAAAGTAAGTCTTACAGCCTGGTTGCGGGTTGGCCAGGAAACTTTCCTAAGCTCCTGATAACTTTCTTCAAAATAGTTTAAAACTGCTTTCTTCGACTGTCTTTTTTCCTTTTCTGACATGTTGTTCTTTGAAAAAATAATTAACTTTAAAAAAGCGCCAGCTTTGCGGGAAAAGTATACTGCCAACCCTAAGTGATAGCAAGTCAAAAAATACTTAACAAAATGGGCAATCAGGCTTTGCTAAACCCTCCTTTTTTTGATATAATAAAAAGATTAATAAATAAAAAAGAAAACATGAAAACCCTCAGGCAGTTAGTTGCGGTAATGTCATTGATGGTTGTCGCCCTGTTTTTTTCTGGTATTTTGTCAAGTTATTTAGCCCATGCCGCCACTGTTGCTGGCAAGGCCTACTTTGAATTGGGCTCTGCCGACAAATACGGTCTTCAGGGACCAGCCGAAAATACTTCGGCGGCCGTAAGTTTTACCCAGCTTGTCTGGGGAATTATTAACAATATCCGTTACGTCATAGGCGCGGTCGCTATCATGTTCATAGTTTATGCAGGATTCCGCATGGTCACCGGTTGGGGAGACGAAACCGTTTACCAGAAGCAGCGCAACACTTTGCTTTGGTCAATCATCGGCTTGGCCGTTGTGGGCCTTTCCGGCGAATTTGCCAGGATTTTTACAGTACAGTGCGTACAGGTTCCCGGGCAGGCCGGCACCTGCATTGAAGGCGGTTTTCTTAAAGACCCAAACGCCATCATTCGCACCGCGGTCATGTTTGACCAAAGAACACAGATCATCATCACTTTCATCAAATACTTTATCGGTTCAGTCGCTGTTATCATGATTATCTCAAACGGCATGCGTATGATCACCATGGGTAGCTCCGAAGAAAAACTAGCGCGTGACAAAAAGAATCTGGCCTACAGCGTTATTGGACTGGTCTTGATAGTAATTGCCGATAACGTTATTAGCGGCGTTTTTTATCAG
This sequence comes from Candidatus Altimarinota bacterium, assembly GCA_017994125.1. GTDB lineage: Bacteria > Patescibacteriota > Gracilibacteria > UBA1369 > UBA1369 > JAGOLJ01. The sequence continues at coordinate 3,055 of JAGOLJ010000095.1, read as the reverse complement.
ATGGATAAAACCCGTTATCCCAGTGTTGGCGGCGCCCAACCTGCAGTCAATGCCGCGCAGGGAGTGGCTGAAATAGTGGGAATAACCAACTATATCGTAACCTTTGCCGGGGTGCTGGCTGTCTTTGCCCTTATTGTCGGGGGCGTCCTGTATATCACCGCTGGAGGGAAAGAGGAACTGCTCAATAAAGCCAGGAAACTTATTTTTGCGGCACTTCTGGGCATAGTCATAATTTATGGGGCATTTGCCATTGTCAGCACTTTCATCTCCGGCAATTTTGGCAATCCGGAAGCCTCAACCCAGGAAATCCAAAACGCTGCTTCAGACACCCCTGTCGTCCAATAAAAATACAGTGCCCAACCAGTTAAAAATCAATATGAACATCAAAATTTCTCCCAAAACAGTCAGACAAATCCTTTCCGTCATCGGATCACTCGCCATCTACTTTACCATCACGGCGCTGATCCTGTCCGCCCATCAGCTGGTTATGGCCCAGGACATAAATCAGGAACTGACTCAGGCCCTGCAGCAAATTGGAAACACCACCAAGTTACCCGGTTATGAAGCCGCCGGACACGCCCAGTCATCCTATGCCCCGGGCGCCGGCAACATCACCAGCGCCATCCTGTATGTCACTGATCTTTTCAAATACATCATCGGCACCATCGCCGTTCTAATGATCATTTTTCAGGGGATTAAACTTATTACCGCCGGTAAAAAAATCGATGAAGTCTCTTCCAAGGCCAAGGAAGGCCTTAAGTATGCCATTATTGGCCTGATCGTTATTATGATGGCCGACACCATGGTCAAGAACGTCTTTTACGGCGAACAGGGAGAGGTTGTGAAAAGTGTAACTGATGCCCAGCTTGCCGCCCAACGGGGTGCGGAACAGATTAAGGGACTTTATAATTTTATCGAATATTTCCTTGGCGCTATCGCCGTCCTGATGATAGTGATTTCAGGCCTGCGCCTTGTTACGGCTTTTTCCAAAACTGAAGAACAGATTACCAAAGCCCGCAAGCAGATTATGTGGGCAATTGCCGGTTTAATTGTCGTGGGACTTTCCGAGTTTCTGGTTAAGGACATCGTTTTTCCAAAGGAAGGATCATCCCTTCCAAGCATTTCGGCGGCCACTACCCAGATTATTGTGATCACCAATTTCATCACCAGTTTTGTTGCCACCATTGCTATCGGTTTTATCATGTACGGAGGCTTTTTATACGCCACAGCCATGGGAGATCCAACCAAAGCCCAGAAAGCCAAAAAGCTGATCATGGGCGCAGTTATAGGCCTGGTTTTAACTCTTGGTGCTTACGCGCTTGTAAACACTTTCCTCATTTTCAAGCCGGTTACTTCCGTAACAGCAGGGACCCAGCAGACACAATAAAAATTATGGGACTTGAACCTTCTTTTTAAATAAAAACAAAAAAACTAATACCAAACCTATGCAAACCAAACAAAAAATCTTCAAAAAAATACTGCTCGGCATCATGCTGGCCTATACGTTGCTTTTGCCGCTTAGCGCCATGGCAGCTGACACCAGCAAAACCAGCTTTACCGAATTCAAGGGAGGGCTGGAGGCTCCCAGCACGCAGGGATATGCCTCAGGCCTGGTGCAGGCCACCGATGCCCGCAGCTTCATCCTGAATGTCACCAACTTTTTTCTTGGCTTTTTGGGATTAGTCGCAGTCGTAATCATTATTTACGGCGGCTTCATGTACGTTATTGATATGGGCAAAGGCGAATCCGGAGGCAAAGGTAAGAAGGCCATCACTTACGCTGTTATTGGCCTTATTATCGTCATGGCCTCATATGCCATCGTTAACACCATCCTTCAGGCCCCGGGCGGAACAACTCAAAAGGGAAGTGCCGGTACAACTACCGCAAGCCTGAATTTCAGCAGGCTGGCCTCGCAGGTTAAGTCCATGGCCAAGGATATTGAAAATGCCTATAACTGGGCTTACACATCAGAACAGGATCTGGTTACCGCCATGAATACTCTGGCGCAAGGTGTTGCAAGAGTACAGGGATGCCTATCAGCAGAAGATTTCTCATTATTGCCATGTGGTGACACTTTAAAAAAATTCGAAGATCCCAATACGATGGTTGCTGATTTTCAGGCAAATATGGATCAAGTGGTTTTTTTAATGAACAGAATAGCTTTAACAATTCCAGTCTTTCAGTCTGAAATTGAACTGCCAGATAATACAATAGATACAACAATAAATTCATTCATTGTTTCCTTAAAAAATAAGACAAATAATGCCATTACAGCTGCAAATAACGCAATTCTTCAGGCAAATCAGAAGAGTGAAAGGGATACACAAAAATGCAAGGATAGTTTGACCGGTCCCTTCAAAAAATGTGAAGGTGATAATCAGCCCAATTACAGTGAGGTGGCCGGTAAATTATTATCTTCTTTCGATGCCCAATATTCCACCATTGCCAATGGCACAGATCTTACCAAAGATCCCTATACCGATGCCAACCGGATATCGGAACTTGGGAAACGTCTTTCCGCCTCCAGGATCAAAATTCATAATCGTTTCAATGAAGTAGTTGTGGCCTGCCAGAAATACATTAAAGAGATTTATCTGCTGGTTGGACCTGTTACAGATATTGCCAATGAGCCCTTCAAGAACCTTTTATCCCAGGTAATGATGGATATGCCATATTCATCAGCTGTAGCTGGAAGTGACACAGAGACATGGGATAAAGGCGATACAACATCTCTTCTTAAAAAATTAAGGGATCAGGTAGTTAAAACTGATCTCTTGAGCTTTGACGGAAGTATTCCAACGGCAAGTGCCAAGATGGCTACTGAGGATGCAAAATCGGCTTTTTCTGCAGCTATTTCTGAAATGTTCAAGCTTTATGACATCCTTTCCAAGATTAAATTTGTCTACGCTAAACTTACGCCAAGCGTTATTGAAGGTAACGCCCCGTTAACTGTAGACTTCAGCAGTATCGGCTCACAGAATCCAAATGGCCTTTCCATCACTGATGCTCTTATTCATTGGGATTTAAACGGTAACGGCCAATATGAGGACAATTT
>JAGOLJ010000008.1 GCA_017994125.1 Candidatus Altimarinota bacterium | reverse complement strand
CTTATGTAAAAGACAATGCTTCTGGAACAGCATACAATACCGGGCATGATAATGGCTCTATTCCTGCTGGAACAGCCGTACATTTTCGCTTCAAGAACGGAAAACTTTCAAATACCGCTGATCCTGCACCAGATCCAAACCAGGGTGTTGATGTTCAACCGCAACAAGTTAGTGATGGCGGCGGATGCTCCGTCTGCTCCATCAAGAATCCAAGCGAGGGCCAGGATTCAACCAGAAACGCCCTTATGGCGATGGGTCTTGTTGCCGCACTGGCCATGTCCAGAAGAAGGAGATAATCTCTCGCTGCACATTGATCGCATTGAATATTCAAGTTACACAAAAACCCCGCTTTAGCAGCGGGGTTTTTGTTTAGGTGGTTGTCTTTGCATTGTTCATTTGTTAAACTATAGCCATGACATTTCAAAATATAAAAAAAGTTCTTATTACCGAATTAAAAGGGCAAGGAGTTATTAAGGCCTCTATCTTTGGCTCGTATGCACGCGGTGATATTAAAAAAAATAGCGATGTTGATTTACTGGTTAAACTGGGCAAAGGTAAATCACTTTTGGATTTAGCCGGCTTAAAAATATCACTCGAAAAAAAACTTAATAAAAAAGTGGATATTCTGACTTATAATTCGATCAACCCCAGGCTTAAACAAGCCATTTTAAAGGACCAAAAAATTATTTATGAAAAAAGATCCTAAAGTTTTTATTGGTCATATTTTTGATTGTATTAATGAAATTGAAAAAAATACTAATGGATTGAATTACAAAGATTTTTTTAAATCTACACTGGTTCAGGATGCAGTGATTCGGAGGCTGGAAATAATAGGTGAAGCTTCAAAAAATATTCCTGAAAGTTTCAAGAAAGAACACAATAATATACCTTGGGATAAAATGTCGGCTATGAGAAACATTCTTATCCATGAATATTTTGGTGTGGATTTAGGGCTTGTTTGGCAGGTGGTACAAAAAGATTTGCCCCCAATAAAGGATCTTATTGAAAAACTGCTTTAGTTTTACCAACATAGCACTCAATTTGCCAAACCCAGGCCTTAACAGCGGGGTTTTTGTTTAGGTGGTTGTCTTTGCAACTAATAAACCGATCATTATTAAATATTTCTAAAATCATTGCGAATCCATTTTTTAATAGTATAAAATGATACGTCTTCGCTGTGATCAGGTACAATCTGATGTGCACCGAAGCGTCCTTTGACAACACATACACTTCTTAATTGAAAACAACTAATAACCTACTACAGAGGAACCAACTTCACCAAGGTACTCACACTACACAGGGTCAAGCCGAGTGTTTTGACAAAGCTACACTCGCAGACATAAAATAATGCGTAACAACAGCCACTAACAACGGCCCCGTACCCCATGAGGATAATTCCATGAAAAACGTAAGCACAATCGGCGCAAACGCAATCGTCATTTCTACCATCATAGCCCTGCTCATTCTGCAAAGCTGCGACGTTGGAGAACCCTTCCAGGCCGCTTCAACAGTGCAGACGCCGGAAGTAAACACTCCGACCGGCTGTTTGAAATCCAAGGGACGATACTACGATCCAAAGATCAAGGAATGCGTACAGGTCACAGATCAACACCAGGCACTGGTGCTAAATGCATACCGTTATGTTAATCAGCTGGCGGAAAAAATGCAGGAGAACTTGAATATCGCATTTATCTTAAGAAATACCTGACTGCAGATGCAGCCGAAATACTTTGGGCTGATCTACGTGACCATGGAGCCAAACTTACACTATTAGCAGGAGTTTTGCCAGGCGATCGAGTATATGATCCGATACTAGAATGGAATCAGGAAGCTCTTGATGAAGAACTCAAATGGCAAAAAGAACACAATAGCCTGCCTAGAGTGTGGGGAACTGGTTCAAGTGAGGGATGTGGCTGGTATGGAACAAATCCTCCTGTCGATAAAATCAATGATCTCATCCTTCTCGGTCTCAAGATGCAAGAAGAAGAGCGCCCCAGGCCTGAATTACACAAGGCAATACAAGATGATGGAGATTGTAGGATTGAAGAATTTATAGTCATTGCAGATGCCAAGGTTATGCTTGAGTGGGTGAATCGCCATCTCGACGACCTTGAAGGAGTCCAACCGGTTGTTGATTACATCGACAAAAACATGCCCGCCCTAGGGCCAGTTCAAGCACTGAAAGAAGGAGAATGATCCCATGGAACGGAAGGTTTGTAAGCCAACCATCATTAAATATTTCTAAAATCATTGCGAAAATGGCCCCGTACCCAATAAGGATAATTCCATGAAAAACGTAAGCACAATCGGCACAAACGCAATCGTCATTTCTACCATCGTAGCCCTGCTCATTCTGCAAAGCTGCGACGTTGGAGAACCCTTCAAGGCCGCTTCAACAGTGCAGACGCCGGAAATCAACACTCCGACCGGCTGCCTGAAGAATCAGGGAAGGTATTATGACCCAAAGCAGAAACAGTGCATTAAGGTTGATAATCAACACCAAGCACGTGTGCTGGATGCGTATAGGTATGTAAACAAAATCGCCGAAGAAGGAAAGCTGATCGAGGTGGAATATTCGATGGATTTTCATAATTATATTCCATTGAATAAGGCGGAAGAATTCTGGCATGAATTAGCCATTGGAGGCGCTAAGATGTATGGAGTCTTTGGGAGATTACCAGAATCCATTCACGGAGGATGTGGATGGCATCACGATTTTGATGCAGCTCCTGAAGAAAACACCATAAAAGCTATGATTCAAAAAGATTTGGATACAATAGCCGCCAATCCTGCCATGAATGCTGATATTGCAGCAAATCGCAAAGCGATCTTTGATGATGATTTGTGTCGTATTGAATCAATGTGGTTCATTGCAAAACCATCATTAGTTCGCGATTTTTGGAGTCGACACTTAGATGACATAGAAGGTATTCAAGCATACGTCACAACGTTAGATCGTGCGCAACCTGCATTTGGTCCAACGGAATCCTTCCCAGGAGATAAATAGCCATGGAAAGAAAAAACTGGAAATATCTCTTAAGCCTGACTTGGCTGATCACATTTCTTAGTGCATCAAACACAGTTCAAGCCAGAACCTGGTACAACTTTCCTTCATATGCCAAGGTCAAGGTAACCAGAGACACTAGTAAACAATCCTGGTTATACTTGGAGTTCATGTGGGACAACAGTTGTCCCCCGAACTTTGAACCAGGTATAGCTGTAGAATTTGAATTTGGAATTACTCCCAAGTGCTTCATTCAGCCTAAAGGAGGTATGGATGCCAAATATAAGTGCAATGAAGTTCTTGGACCATATCACGTCGGTTTCAATCTTCCCAATAATTACATCCCAACTATCGATGCAAACAACTGCTACGTCGATCTCTGGAATTATTGGAATCCGGCACCTGATGAAGTTGTTAAAGAACTTCATGAAACCTGCGAATTCGATTCCAGTGGTAATCAATGCGCCTGGTGGGCAACTGCGCTTGGTGTCTTTTTAGATCCAATAGGTAACTTTGCCGTTGGACTGCACGACGCCAGTGCTTTGAAAGCAGGCGAGCGATACTTTTTTCGCTATCCTGTCGAAATAAATGACTCGCCAGACTGTGTAAGTCTTCCATTGATTATAGAGCAAAATCCGACAAAACAATGCCATAACGGTGAAACTTCCATACTTAGCGATACAATCTGGGAAGATCCAGGTGTTGGCTATATAACGAAGTCAGTACTGGGAGTAACCAGGAACGTTCATAATGATTGGGGACGTGTCCAAATAACAATGCAGTCATTCAAGAACAGCTGTGATTTAGCTGATGCTTGTGACCGTGTAACAAAGGAGTACACATGCCCTCATCTTATTGGAGCATCAGCATCCGGATCTGGATGCCAAAATGCGAACAAACACACTGACTTCTGGTTGAGTCGACTTTGCGCTCCAACCGGTGATTATGAATTTACTCCCGGTTTTGGAACAGTCGTTAATAACGGAGGTAAGTGTGTTACCGAGGCAACATCCAGCGACCTGGATTCACATGGTGTATGCTGCTTGGATATGGATAACGACAAATACTTTGGGGCTACAGGTTATAATGTTCTTAACAACTTTACCCCTGTGAGTGTCTTTGGTACCAATGTTGGGGATTGCAATGACAACAACTACAACATTAATCCATCCGTAATGGAGCTGAATAACGACAACATCGACAGCAACTGCGACGGGTGCGATAACAAGATGTGTGTAGCAGGATCGGATCCACCCGGCCCTACATGCCCCTCGGACGGTCAATGCACTCCCGGCCAGCAGGCAAAAGTTCTTTGCTCCGATGGCGTACATAGCGAAAGCATGATTTGCAATGACGAGTGTAAGTGGGAAACCACCGAAACTTGTCCCACCACTGGCGCAGCCTGCACCCCCAACCAGGTTGAATCCCAGGCCTGCGCTGTCAATGGGCAATACGGCAATCAGACGCGCACCTGTAACGCCAACGGTCAATGGGATCCGTGGAGTAGTTGCGTGCTAAACTGCCAGTGCCAAAGCGGAGCCTGCTGCAATGGGTGCAACTACTATGCTAACGGCACCTACTGCAACGGCTACGAGCAGTTCCAGTGCTCCGGCAGCGGCGCAGGCTCCGACGTTTTGCGTCAGGTTATTAATCAGTATTGCAGCGGTTATTCAGCAGCGTGCGATGGCAGTGTCTCGCAGAGTGGATGGAGCGTGTATCAGGATTGTTCAGGCAGTCAAAGCTGCCAGATGAACGGTTCCACAGCCTCCTGCGTGCCCATCACTGCGTGCACAGACACCTACACCGCCAGCAGTTCAAACGCCTGCCTTATAAACAGCGGCAAACCCGGCACACCAACCCTTTGCCTCAAGCTGCAGCAGGTTTCCGGTTCCAGCTGGAAGTTCCAGGTCTGCCTGCAGTCGGGAACTTTTCCGCAGGATTTCAGCCTGAAGCCCGTTGATGAAAATCACACATCGCAAAATCTGGGCGGCCCGTGGGCGAACACCAGCGGCAACAGCTGCTCCCAGTGGCACGATTTTTCCGTCGCATACATTCCCGGATACGGAGCGATTAACGGAGCCGGCATCAAAGCGGAACTGGTTTGGCCGCTTGGCGGCAGCACCACCTACTACAGTGGAACCAGCACTATTCTTAAGGAGTGTAAGTGAAGTGTTCTCCGTTATGCGTTAGCTCCAGAGCAATCTGGAAAACAACGCATAGAGGAGAACTCACCCTTTAAATCAACCCACCACAAAATTAACCATTTTACCCGGCACGTAAATTTCTTTGGCGATTTTTTTGTCCTCAAGATGCCTTGCCACATTCTCTTCGATTTTGGCTGCAGCCAACACCTGTTCTTTGGTAGCATCTGCAGGAACTTTGATTTGTCCGCGCAGTTTACCCATGACCTGCACCGGAATAATCAGAAACTCTTCCGCAATCAGGCTTTCATCATATGCCGGATAATCCTGGTCAAACACTGAGTACTTCCCGCTAAGCAGTTCATAACACTCCTCGGCCAGATGCGGGGCCAGCGGCGCAATCAGCTTTACCAGCTTTTCTGCTGTATCATGGTCAATCCCCGATTTAAAACCAAAATTTACAAACTCCATAAAAGCCGCCAGTGCCGTATTAAACTGGAATTTTTCAATATCCTCGGTAACTTTTTTGATCGTCCGGTGAAGCACTCTTGTAAGTTCTACCGGATCCCCGATAATCTGTTTATCTTTTTTCTCCGCAGCATCATTGTGCGCCGCGCCGCTGACCAGCAGGTAAAATCTTTCCACAAAGCGGGCGATGCCGGTAATGCCCTGGTCATTCCAGTCGCCGCCATCGCTAAACGGCCCCATAAACATCAGGTACATGCGAAAAACATCGCTTCCATATTTTTCCACAAAAGTATCAGGACTAACCACATTGCCTTTTGATTTACTCATTTTGGCGCCATCTTTGGTAATCATGCCCTGATGCACCAGTTTCTTAAAGGGTTCATCAAAATCAATAAATCCCAAATCATGCAGTACCATATTGATAAAACGGGCATATAAAAGATGCATACAGGCGTGCTCCGGCCCGCCGATGTACATATCAACCGGAAGCCATTCCTTTGTCAGTTCCTTGTCAAAAGGCGCATCTGCCAGCCTTGCCGACGGATACCTCAGGAAATACCAGCTTGAATCAACAAACGTATCCATTGTATCAACCTCGCGCGTCGCCGGGCCTCCGCACTCGGGACACTTGGTATTTACAAAGCTCGGCACAGTATTAAGAGGGCTTTTCCCGTCACCCTTTGGCGTAAAATCCACATCACGGGGCAATTCCACCGGTAATTGATCCTCCGGCACCGTCACTTCACCGCACTTTTCGCAGTAAACAATCGGAATTGGCGCTCCCCAATAGCGCTGGCGTGAAACCAGCCAGTCACGCAATTTATAGTTTACGTTAAAATCAGCATATCCTTTACCTTTCAGGTATTCCGTAATTTGGGTGCGGGCTGCTTCTGAAGTCAGTCCGCTAAAATCAACACCCGAAGCTGTCAGGCTCCCGGAGCCGATCAAAATTCCGTCATCAGTAAATGCTCCCGTTTCCAGCATCTTTTCTACTCCCTTACGCAGGGACTCTTCCACTTTGGCACGGTCACGATGATCGACTCTTTCGGCCGGGACAGGCGCAATTACCGGAATTATGGGCAAACTGTATTTACGGGCAAAGGCGTAATCGCGTTCATCATGCGCCGGCACAGCCATTACCGCGCCTGTGCCGTAACTGGCTAAAACGTAATCCGCAATCCAGATCGGGATCTTTTCTCCGTTGATTGGATTAATGGCAAAAGCCCCGGTTTCAACACCTGTTTTAGGCCTTTCGGTTGAAGCACGGTTGATATCGGTTTCCTTACGCGTTTTTTCAATATATTCTTCAACATTCCTTTTGTGTTGTGCCGTTGTAATAAGCGGAACCAGCTCGTGCTCGGGCGCCAAAACCACATAGGTCGCTCCGAACAGTGTATCGATCCTGGTCGTAAAAACCTTAATTTGGCGTTTTGCGCCATTTGCCTTATTGCTGCCCGTTTCATCTACAATATCAAACAAAATTTCACTGCCAATGCTCTTGCCGATCCAGTGTTGTTGCATCAGCTTGGTTTTTTCGGGCCAATCCAGGCCTTCGTAATTTAAAAGCCTTTCCGCATATTTGCGGATATTAAAAAACCACTGTGTCAGATCTTTTTTTGTCACCTCGTGCTTGCACCTTTCGCAAATACCTTCCTGCACCTGCTCGTTTGCCAAAACTGTCTGGCAGCTGGGGCACCAGTTCACCGGTGCCGTTTTTCGGTAGGCCAACCCGGCTTTATAAAGTTTTAAAAATACCCACTGCGTCCACTTATAATATTCCGGATCGGAAGTAATAACCTCTTTGCTAAAATCGTACATCGCGCCCATTTCACTCAGCTGCTTGCGCATGTATTCAATGTTATCCTTTATGCTGATGGTTGGATGTACCCCTTTTTTAATAGCGTAATTTTCAGCAGGCAGGCCAAAACTGTCGTATCCCTGCGGTTCAAACACATTGTAACCTTTCATGCGCATATAACGCCCCCAGGAATCGGCAGGGGCGAAATTGTACCAGTGCCCAATATGCAGTTTATCGCCTGATGGATAAGGAAACATCACCAGATTGTAATATTTGGGCTTCTTGGATTTTTCCAGGTCAGTTTTATAAATCTTGGTATCAGCCCAGCGCGTTTGCCACTTCTTTTCAGTCTCTACGGCGTTATAAATAGGCATGCTTTTTTGTTTAAAGATCGCCGCAAATTTTAATCTGCAAATCAAAAAAAGACAAGCAGAGCCGCATTTTATAAGCTCCAAAACTCTTTAGCCAATTTTCACCATTCTTTATCCCAACGCCGCCGTCCTGTAATAACTGAAAAGCAGGATAACAGCGTAGATAATGCTAAAGAGTAAAACGCGTTTGGCCATACTTTTGTAATTGGGTTTAAATCTGGCTTCTCCCACGGTTTTACGTACAAACTGAAATTTGGCTACCTCCATCGCGTAGGAAATCAGAATCAAAAGGCAAAGTCCTATTGCCAGATAAAAATCCCCATAAACACTCTGGATAATCTGATTATCTTCAAAATGTGGAACCCGGTCCAGCATCAGCCATCCGGCAATTGCGATGGTAATGCCATGAATAAGCTGATCTATAAAAAAAGTTCCAACAAAACTTTTAGCGCCACTTTCTTTTTTGACCTTAACAGTATCAATCACAAAATGTGCTATAGCCAAACCCGTTAAAACACTTATTACTTTCCAGTCCGGCAGATAAGCGAAAAATACCGTAAAATAAAAAAGCAGGTGAATAACCGCATGAAAAGCTACCCCGCGCCAGTTTCGGTATTTCCATTTAATCAGTTCGGCCGGTTGCAGAATAAAGTCTGCGGCCAGATGAGCAAAAATTAGGTAAATAAATGGCATTTCTAGAATCTTAGATTACTTAAATTACGGCAAACCCGGTTGTTCCTTGTTTTCTTCTCTAATGTTAGCTTTTAAACGTCCCAGAAATTCAGTTGTGATCTTCCCGGCTATACTTGGATTGTTGCTGACCAGATTCATAAAATCTTCCTTTGTCAGCTTAAAAACTTCGCTTTCTTCGGTAGCCATAGCCGTAGCATTACGCGGTTTTTCTTCAATCAGAGCCATTTCTCCAAAAAAATCGCCATCCCCAAGCATTGCAACTTCCTTTTCCCGGTCAGGATTGGCATTTTCATGGAAAATGCGCACAATTCCACGCTTTATCATATAAAAACTGTTCCCGGCATCATTTTCATGAAAAATAACGTAATTTTTGGGGAAATACTCAAGAGTAATCCTTTTTATGATCTCCAAATGGTCAGTTTCATTAAGTTCCGCCATTAAGGGAATCTGCCTAAGAATCCGTAATATGGTTTGGGTGTCTTCACTATTAACAGCCATATATAAGTGTTTTTTAAAAAATAATCATATAATTATAACTAAAAACAGCATTTTTTGCAAACTGATAGGGATAAGCCAAAAACCTCCCCACCCACCATTGACAGATGTGGGGAAAAGTTATAGAATAGTACGATAGGGTACGAACAAAGGGACATAAAACGAACACCTAAAACCAATATCAATGCTCAAATTATTGCGCCAAAATCAGAATATTATCTTAACTTCCATCGGACTGTTCCTGGTTTCCTTAACAGCACTTCTTTTCCTTATTAATAACGGTCTTCAGGTAAATCATCAGGAATTAAAAACAGATGTTATTAGTTACGGCAAAAAAGAAAGCAATTTGGAAGAAGTTAAATATCGCGAACTGGTTAAAAATGAAGATGATCCGCTTTTTGTCCTTAACCTTGATGGCACCATTGACTTCACCAGTCAGGATTTTCTGGCGGCTTCAGGGTATAGTCCAAACAAGTTGTCCGGCAGGCTATTCTTTAGCTTAATAAGATCCAAAGATCAGGTAGATTTTCTCTCAGCTATAAGCAAAGCTTATCTGTCGGAAGAACCTATTTCAATGGTCGGACCATTTAATGTTATCAAGGCTGATGGCAGCGTCTCAATCTACATGGGATCACTTTTTCCGGTAAAAGAAGACGGAAAAATTAAAAAAATTATCCTTACCATCAAAGATATAACCAGTAATGTTGAAGATTCGGCAACGGACGAGTCAGTATCAGAAGAGAGGACATCCGATGATTCCGCTTCCGATCAGGTTGAATCCGATACAGCAGCTGAACAGGAAGACAGTATTGTCACAACCAGGCCATCCAGGGAACTTAGGTATAAAAGCCGGGCTACTAAAAAACAGAATTCTGTAAATAAAGATTCCGGTGTTGCTGGTGAAACAGTTATTACCGATGAAACAGTCACAGAAGGCGACAATTCAGAACAAATTAGTGAACCCGCACATGTTGACCAGCCGTCACACAGTCAGCATGTTCAAAATACCCTTACCCCCAACCGCTCAGTAACAACTGAAAACAGCGAAGAAAGTCAAAATGAAAGTAATAGTGGATCTGAACAGGATAGCAGCAATGAAAATGGTACCAACAACGAAAACGACAACAGCCAAAACAATCAGCAGGAAGGACATGATAACCGTCTGGTTTTTACTGATTACCGGTTTTAATCTTTTTCATCATCCTTTTCTTCCACAACCTCACCCCGGGCATTAAGTTCAGGGTCTTTTGTAAGTTCCAGAAAGGTAAATGTCCATACCGCCGAAGCAAACACGTGGATTGTACTGCTTAAATATGCGGCAATATATAGCAGGATTAACCCTATTCCTACGCCAACGACAATACCAACTGTCTGCAGGCTGGCCAATGTAAAAAGATAAATCGACCCAAACAGTATTACGGGGATTAAAAGGACAAACAGGATCTGGATAACTATCCTTAAAGTTATAATCAGCATCAGGATTGAAAGCAGCAGGGTTTCCTGCCAGTTTTTTATAACCAGTATGCAGCTGCGGGAAATCGATTCAATCACTTTATAGTCATCAATGACAATAAAAAATTCGGTATAGGTAAACAAAATCGTCAAAAAAACAGCGGCAATCGCACCAATAATGAAGATTGGCAAAAAGGTTTCAAATCCGCCCCAGCCCATACTGCGTAAAATCATGGCCATCCATCCTAAAAGTGAAGTAAGCTGAAAAGTCTTAACAAAAGTGGCATATTCAAACATCGGCAGAAAGCTTAAGAAACCATATTTAACCCCGTCGATGGTTTTCACATTAAGCTTGTTTTTTTTCCTGGCGATAAGCTGGATAATGGAACTTTCCAGAAGTGGCGGTATGAAAAAATAGAGAACCGCAACAATAATCGCAGTTATAATCAGGGGGCCTAATGCCGGTATGTTTTTACGGATAAGATCATAAGCCGTCTGAAACATTACGTAATTCAGGCTTGTACTCCAGTTTTCAAAAAGCCTTGAGCTTTTAAAGGCATAGAACTGATAAATCAGATAAATAATGCCGGCGCAGGTGGAAATTACAGCCGGCAAAAAAGCATACCACCTGATAATAGGCTTATTCTCCTGCGTAAATTCCCATGCTTCTCCAATAATCTGGCGGTGATCCATTAAAAATCTTATAAAAGTCCTCCCAGGTCACGGATAAAATCATAACCCAAGAATAAACTTCTTGCCAAGCAACAAATTGTTTGTTAATCTTTAACCCGAAAATTTTACTTTACCCATTCAATGAAAAGAGCCAAGAAAAAGACCATCATCAAAGAATATTCCACCCATCCCAAAGATACGGGTTCTCCGCAGGTTCAGGTAGCTATTCTGACCGAAAGGATCAATGAATTGAGCAAACATCTTGAAGAACATCCCAAAGATAATCATAGCCGCAGGGGACTTCTTATGATGGTAGGAAAAAGAAGGAAACTGATGAACTATCTGAAATTGAATGCCAAAGATGATTACGAGACCCTGATGGGAAAACTCCAGCTTAGAAAATAAGTTGAAAAAGCCGCCCGCGCGGCTTTTTTTTATTCATAAGCCAAATTGATCTTTTAACAACCAGGAAACAAACAACTCTCCCAAAGTGAATCAAGGCCGCAAGTTACAGGTTAGAGCAGGCAAGTGTTTACCGGTTCCAACTTGTCACTTGGGCCATTTACCGGAGGGAGCAGGCAAACCGGGCCTTTAACAGTCTAAAAAGGTTTGTCTGGGTTTATATGTAAACAAATTATAAACATATCTCTTAACTCCCTAAAAATGGAAAATAAGGTATTTAAAATGGACCTTGCCGGTCGGGAACTGAAAATAGAAACCGGTGTTTTGGCCTTCCAGTCGCACGGGGCCGTAACAGTCAGTTTGGGCGACACAGTCGTTTTTTCAAGCGCCATGATGGGTGGTGTGCGTGAAGGAACCGATTTTTTCCCGCTTACAGTAGATTATGAAGATAAATTCTACGCCGCAGGAAAAATCAAAGGATCCCGCTTTATTAAACGTGAAGGCCGTCCTTCCGAAAAAGCCATCCTCATCAGCCGTCTTATCGACAGGCCTATTCGTCCGCTCTTTCCAAAGGGCATGATTAACGATGTTCAGCTGATCTGCACTGTACTTTCCGCTGACCTTGAAGTAGATCCGGGAACAACAGCCCTGATTGCTGCTTCTGCAGCCTTGAGTATTTCTGGCATGCCTTTCCAGGGACCGGTTGGCGCTGTCAGAGTTGGGCTCATTAAGGATGAATCAGGCGCTGAAAAACTGGTCATCAATCCTACCTATGCCCAGGAAGAAAGCGGACGCCTGGATCTGGTTGTAGCAGGTACTGAAGATGCCATTACCATGGTTGAAGCAGCCGCCAACGAAGTTACCGAAGACGTTATACTTCAGGCTCTTGACCTTGCCCATGGTGAAATCAAAAAAATCTGCGCTTTGCAAAAAGAATTCGTGGCCGTCTACAAAAAAACGGAACGTGAAATTACTTTAATGAAGGACAAGGATGAGGTAAAGAAAGCCATTGAAGAAAGTGTAACCAAAGAAATGCTCGATAGCATCGCTTCTCCGACCAAAGTGGAAACCAAAGAAAAAATCCACAAGATGGAAGATATGCTCATTGAAAAGTACAAAGCAGAAATTGAAGCAGAAAAGTTCAGCGAAGGCGAAATCAAAGAAGCCCTGAACCATATGTTGGAGCAGAATATGCGCAATAATGTTTTGGAAAAAGAACAGCGCCATGATGGCCGCAAACTGGACGAAATCAGGCCGATAACCTGCAAGGTTGGCGTGTTACCAAGACCTCACGGCACCGGCTTGTTCCAGCGCGGTGAAACCCAGGCGCTTTCAATCACCACACTTGGCGCGCCCGGCGACGCCCAGATTGTTGATTCCATGGATGAGGACGAAGTAAAGCGCTACATGCATCATTACAACTTCCCTCCATATTCCGTAGGTGAAATCAAGCCGCTTAGAGGACCTTCCCGCCGCGACATTGGTCATGGTAACCTGGCCGAACGAGCCTTGCTGCCAATGATTCCGTCCAAGGAAGAATTCCCATACACTATCTGGGTAGTATCCGAAATTTTCAGCTGCAATGGATCCAGCTCCATGGCTTCTGTCTGCGGATCCACACTCTCACTCATGCATGCCGGCGTCCCGATTAAAAAACCGGTTGCAGGTATTGCCATGGGCTTAATCAGTCGCGACAAGGACATCAGTAAAGGTTATAAGATCCTTACCGACATCCAGGGCATGGAAGATTTTGGCGGCGACATGGACTTCAAAGTTGCCGGTACCAAAGATGGTATCAACGCCCTCCAGATGGATATCAAGGTAAAAGGTCTTTCTGTTGATGTACTCCGCCAGGCGCTTGAACAGGCCAAACGTGCCCGTGTCCAGATCATCGACAAGATTGTTGAGACCATCCCCGAACCAAACAAACAGCTTTCCAAGTATGCTCCGCTCATCATGAAGATGATGATCGATCCCGATCTGATCAAAGTTGTTATTGGTAAAGGCGGCGAAACCATCCAGAAGATTACTGCCGAATGTAATGTTGAGATCGACATCGAACAGGACGGTCTGGTGATTATTACGGCCAAAGACCAGCCCAGCGGCCAAAAAGCTGTCGAATGGATCAAACGCTTAACCTACATGCCAAAAGTCGGAGATGTTTTTGATGGAAAAGTAACCCGTATTATGGACTTTGGTGCCTTTGTGGAAATGGTGCCGGGCAAAGAAGGCCTTGTCCATATCAGCCAGCTTGCTACTACCCGCGTCAACAAAGTTGAAGATGTAGTCAAAGTAGGCGACACCCTCCAAGTAAAACTGGTTGAGATTGATGACCAGGGCCGCTACAACCTCTCCCACAAAATACTGCTTGGGAAATAGCGGT
This sequence comes from Candidatus Altimarinota bacterium, assembly GCA_017994125.1. GTDB lineage: Bacteria > Patescibacteriota > Gracilibacteria > UBA1369 > UBA1369 > JAGOLJ01. The sequence goes on along the minus strand of JAGOLJ010000008.1, from coordinate 7,571 downwards.
AACAGGCCAATTCATAAAAGCCCAATTGAAACTCCCGGAAAACAAACTCCGGGAGTTTTTTATTATTTTTCTGCTTCGTATTTTTCGCCTTTTGTCTTAAGCAGGATATCCAGGCGGAAACCGCGGACACGTTTTTTCATGGCTCCTATAATTTTTTTCTGTTCGGCCGCCAGAGTTTTTTTATCAATGGTTGCATCTTTTTCAAGTGACATAGTCTCTCTGCACCATTTCTGCAGACTGTTTACCAGATGGTAAAGTTCGGAAAAGACCCTGTAATAGTCATTGTTTTCAATCGCAGGGCTGACCGGTTTTACTTTTAGCAAAACCTTCAGTTTTTCCAGAGCTTGATTGGTGGCGTTTAAATCGCGGTATTGGGGCAGGGATATATATCTTTCATAAACATCCTGGAACTGTTCATAAAAGTCTTCAATCTTGGTTACCAGATAAATATTGATAAACTCTTTGGCGGCATCGACCCTTTGTTCTACATTGCTTTCCTTGCCCGGCGCCGCTTTGGTTACTGCCGGCAGAGCATCCACTTTTCTGGATGTCTCTCCGATATGCTGGACCAGCAGCTTTGCCATTGTCTGATAGGGTTCAAACCAGTATGGCTCATTTTCATTTTTGGCAACGTCAAACTGCGCGGCAAAAAGCCTGAGGTTTTCCAGAATGCGTTTTTTTACTTCTTCACTTAGAGGATCATTTACCCTTAAAATGTGCAAACCTGGCCCTTTACCAGCCGCGGCAGGTATCTCTACATCACTGATTGTCTTATGCAGATCTTTAAACGGGGCCTGTTGCTTAAGGATGTAATCATGCAACTTTGCCCTGTCCTTTCCAAGAGGAGCAAGTTTTTTTTCGACAGCCTGCTTGCGCTTTCTGACATTTACTTTGATCGAATTCCAGATTGCCCGCAAAGCACCTTTTTTAAGGCTTAAATAAGTAATCGCCGGCCTTACCACCCGGTGTGTTTTATCACGGTCGGTTACTACCTGCTCTGGCGCTGTTAAAATATTATCAATGTTCAGAATCTTGCCTATTTTGGCCAGGATTTTAAGCTTTTCCTTGTCTTTCACATACTTAAGCTGAACGAACAGGCGGCCGAAATATGCCATAATCCTGGGAAGCTCTGCTTTTGCCTGATCCCATGGTTTATTGATTTTTGCATCCACCAGACGAACCATCCTTTCCAGTTCAGCTAATATTTCAAATTCGCGCCGGTAACTTTTCCTCATATGCGCGATACGCCGATCGGCACCGTGCAAACTTGTTTTTGCAAAATGCAATTCATCATTGCTGTCCCAGCTTGTAGCCAATACTTGTCCTTCATTGGCTCCTTTGCCAATGCGCATCAGCCTGAACTCTTTAATATTATCCATCTCATAATCTGTCATGATAACCATCGGCTTAAGATCACTCAGCATTTCCTTGATAGCTGGAACTGCGTTTGCATAGGCCGTTATCCTTTCAAGCCGGCGGGCTCCTTTACGCGGCTTGTATGCCTCAAGTCCAAAATTCTCAAGATCGGTGTTGGTAATTCTTTCAGGATCAATGGTTACATGAGACATATCCCACTTTCCATCTTCGCCAACTTGCCGGTCAAAAATAATCCTTTCGGTAGCCGCGCTGTATTTTTGCTGCATGCGTTTTTCAAACGTCGCTGTTGCGGCTTTAAATTCAGCATCACTGCAAGCGACTGGCGTTTTGGCAGGGGAGCCGGATTGGCTTAATTTCAGTTTTTCCATCCAGGCCTGGTTATCCTGCAACTGGGGAATAATTGCTCCAAGCCTTACCCTTAAAACATTAATGTTTTCAATTATTTTTTTTTGTGGAAGCTCTTTACCATTTTTGTCGTAGCCATTTTTTAAGAACTCTTTTCCCGCCCGTTTGGACATTGGAAGTTCATATTCAGGATTCAATTCACAGTAAACATTGAACTCTTCGGAAATATCGGGGATTGGGGGTTCTTTGGGGTTTTTGGCCGCTCTTGGCATAAAAAATAGTGTAGTGAAAGATAAATAAAGGAAATCATACTATTTCCAAGTTGTGCATAAGTCAAATTGATAATTTGCGAATAATTAGCCATTAAACTATAATTCAGCCGATTCCATAGATTCCCCGGTGTAATGCGAAATTTTAAGAATTTTATCCTGGAAATAGCGGTTTTTTTCTGTGGTGCTGTTGTGATGGTTTACGAACTGGTCGGATCACGCGTATTAGCTCCTTATTTAGGTAATTCCATCTATTCCTGGACCAGCCTGATTGGCGTAATTCTAATGAGTTTGAGTGCCGGTTATTATTTAGGCGGGCGCCTGGCCGACAGAAAAAAAGCATCACTGGAAATTTTATCTGTATACATCCTTATTGCGGCAGTCTTTGTCACAATAACATTGATGCTCAATACCCCGCTTTTATATGCGCTGGAAATGGGGATCAGATATAGTACCTTCAGCCTTGGCGTTGCCACATTCTTTGCTGCCGTTTTACTTTTCGCTCCAGCCAGCTTTTTTTTAGGGATGGTCACTCCCTACACGGTTAAACTTAAAATCAGCAGCCTTGATCATGCCGGCCAAACCGTTGGAAACCTTTACGCGCTTTCAACTTTTGGCAGCATCTTTGGCACTTTTGCGGCAGGCTATTTACTGATTCCTTTTTTGGGCACATCAGTTCTGCTTGCGGTACTCGCTATCTCGCTGTTGGCAGTATCAGTCCTTGTTGCCCCGGCTAATCTGAAAAAAACATTTTACTGGCCGTTTTTAGCCGTTGTATTAGTCGGCATCGCCCTTTTTTTTTATTTAAAAGCCGGCTCTAGTCCCAATATTGTTGATCTTGATACACCGTATAACCGTTTCTGGATAACGGAAAACACTTACGGCCCCGCTAAACGCCCCGTCCGCTGGCTGATGAACAATCCCTTCGGCGTCCAGACCAGCATTTATCTGGATAATCCTTCTGAACCGGTAGCCCCGTACATCCAGCTTTTCACCCTTGGCCAACATTTTACCAGGAACCCAAAATCAATCCTGCTAATTGGCGGTGGCGGTTTTTCTTATGCTAATTATCACCAACTTACACTGCCGGAAACAGATCTTGATATCGTGGAAATAGATTCAAAACTGACTGAAATTGCCGAAAAATATTTTTTCTTCAAACCATCCCCCAGGATAAAAATTTACAATGAAGACGGTCGCACTTTCATCAATAACAGCAGCAAAAAATACGACATCATTTTGCTGGACGCCTTCACTTCCATTTACAGTATTCCATACCAGCTCACCACGCGTGAAGCTGTGCAGAAATATTCCGATCTTTTAAATCCGGACGGGGCTATTATGGTCAACCTGATTGGCGCATTTGACGGCGATAAAGCCAGATTTCTACAGGCGGAATACAGGACTTTTGCCAGTGTTTTTCCGCAGGTCTATCTTTTTCAGGAGGATAAGCCGAAAACTGCCCAGGCCGGTCAGGCTGAAAAACTGCAGGGAATTATCCTGCTTGCCCTGAAATCGGATAACAAACCGGATTTTAGGACCGAACTCAAATATGGCGAACTTTTAAATAATCTGTGGCAGGAACCAGTCAAAACCAATCTCCCCATCCTTACCGATGATTACGCCCCCGTCGATTATTACCTTGAAAAAATCATCCAGGACAAACTGTAGAGGATTTGCATTATCATTTGGAGCGGGCAAAGGGGCTCGAACCCTCGACCTCAACCTTGGCAAGGTTGCGCTCTAGCCAACTGAGCTACGCCCGCTCGTGTAAAACAGACCAACTAACTGTCAAAAGCAGGAATAATTTAGCAGAGAGCCATTTTGTTTTCAATCTATAATTTTTTGGAAATTTTTCCTGATTTCATAGAGGCCGGAAGCCACCATAAAACTTTCTGCCATGATAGCGCCAACAATAATCAGAAAAAGCCTGGTCAAAACATCCGGGACATAGAAAGAAAGGGTAAAAAAGCCCATGCCTATTAGCAGTGCCATCACCTCTCTTTTTAAGAACCACAGCTCTTTTTCAAAGGCAAAAACTGTAATAAGAACCAGGTCATAACCATATGAAACAGCTGCCAGAAGCAGCATTAACGGCAATACAAACCAGAAATCGTTAATTACATATTTTTGATGTGAAAGCAGTTGAATCAGGTACGGACTGGCAATGGAGCCTGCCACCACCAGCAAAATACCCCCGGCAAGAATGATCGTTTTAATCTGCCCATAAAGCTTTTTAGCGCGCTTATAATGTCCGCCGTCCAATGCGTTCTTGAATCCCGGCAATACCGAAAACATCAGAAATGTTGAAGCCAGGCTTAGCACCTGCGCAATCCGGAACGACACGCTGAATGAGGCAAAACCGGCTTTATCCAGGTTCATATTGGCAAAATAATCAGGCAGAAAACGGAAATAAAGGTTATTGATAATGTTGATAATGCCAAAAGGAAGGCTGGAAAGTAAAAAAGCCAGCATCATTTTTTTATCTAAGACAAAACTCCAGACAATATGACCGTTTATAAAAATAAAGCTTAAAAGAACCATCAAAAAACTTCCGGCCAGGAAAGGCAGAAAACAGAGAACAATACCCCATCCCGTCCCGACTGAGGCCAGCACCCCGCCCGCCCCCAGCGCTTTAATCAGCAGAAAAACACCGGCAAATTGTACGGCTTTACCGGCAATCAGCGCCGCCGTTGCCCTCCCCATCATATAATTCGCCTGCAGCATCCCATCACAGATCGACTTGATGTTATCGAAAAAAAGTGAGCCCAGATACAGAATTGTTCCGTAAATAAAAAACTTCTCAGCCCCGCTGAAAAACAGAAACAGCACGCCTCCAATAAAAAAGAACAGAAGGGTTACCATACGCAGCACCAGCGCGTTAAAAAAAATCTTGCCGTCCTTAGGGGCATCCGCCATTTTACGCACAACGTTGCCAAAAATGCCCAGATTGGCAATCGTTGAAAAAAACAGACTGTATTCACTTATGGCAGCATAAATGCCGTAATCGTTTTCTGCCAGAAAACCTGAAATCAGCTTCAGGTTAATCATTGAAAACAGCAGCTGCAAAGCCTTACCTGCGTACTGCACAATTGTAGAGAAGGCGATTTTTTTATCCAGCTGTGGAAGAGTCTGTTCCATTGGTTTTGGTGTTAGGAGGGATTACCTCAAGCATTCTCTTTGCTCCATTTTCAATCGGCTCATCCCAGTCGTGAAGGGCATTCTGCAGCGTTTTCCAGTTATAAACCCAGTCAGCCCCTTTTCTGGTACCAACATCATTGGTAATCAGTTTTTCCTCAGCATCTTTATATCCTTTTATGACCATAGCATGATAAACGGGGCCGCCATTTTTGTAATTGGGGTTTCCTATATATTTGCCTGCAAACATCATCACCACCGGATGCCCTTTGGCAAGCGCCAGTTTAACATCATCAAAAGTGGGATTTTCTTTTATTACCGAGTCGATGCCAAAATTTTCTTTAAGCATCCGCGCCGTTTGCTCGACTGTGGTATGTTTATAATCACCAAATGTTTTTTTTTCCCAGTCGACCAGTTTAAGAATTTCATCTTTAAACTGCTCACGATCCCATTCATATTTATTTACCACATTCGCAACCAGCAGGATGGAAGCCTCTTCACACGCTTCCTGCCATGGCATATCCCAGTTTGCATAGGGCGCCTGCGCATAGAAGGGGATATCCAGGTTTAATTCTTTGGGCAGTTTTAGTTCAACACTGATCGAACTTCCCGCAGGTCCATTGGCCTGCATTAAACCGGTTTGCATGGTTTCACTGGTGGAAGCTGTAACAGCACCGTTATTATTCAAGGCATTATTACCCAAAACATTATTGCCTAAAACGCCTGCCTCCGAATTATTGGCATCCATAAGCGTGTTAATGGCAACTGCCTCTGGTACCGGCTCCTTCATGTCGCCACTGTCGCGGAAAAATTTCCAGTAAATAAAAAGTCCAAATACCATCACCACTGCCAAATGAATAGCAGCGAAAATTAATCTTGTCCTTTTCATGCCTGAACTCATCTTTTAGGGATTAGGTAGATTACTTTGTAACAAAGGTTAAGGCCACTCCTTTACGGTCAGCCCGTCCGGTTCTACCAATACGGTGTACGTAATCATCATAGTTGGCCGGCACATCGTAGTTTATCACATGACTTACGCAACTGATATCCAATCCGCGCGCCGCCACGTCTGTGGCAATTAAGGCCTGGATTTCACTCTTTTTAAAACGCTGCAAAGCTTTCATTCTGTAACTCTGGGTTTTATTACCATGTATCGAATCAGATCTAATTCCCACCTCCTTTAGCATTTTTGCTGTTTTTTCCGCCCCGTGCTTGGTCTTACAGAAAACGAGCACTTTTTCAAAATCAGGACGGGCCAGCATTTCTACCAGGACGGCCATTTTGGCCTTGTTATCCTTTGGCACACGGACAATATCCTGTTCAATATTGGCGGACGTATCACGCATTTTAACGGAAACCTTAACGGGATGATGGGCAAAAGGCCGGATCAGATCCTCAACCTTTTTATCAAGCGTCGCCGTAAAAAAGAAAGATTGTCTTTCTACAGGCAGCTTGCCCAGAATAAAACGGATGTCATTTATAAAACCCATATCAACCATCCTGTCGGCCTCGTCCAGCACCAGATTCTGAAAATGATCCAGCACCAGAAGTTTCCTCTTAATAAGATCCATAATTCTGCCGGGAGTTCCGATAATAAAATGGAATTGATGCTTCAAAAGCCGCGCCTGCACGGCGATATTGCTTCCTCCGATGCAAAGGATGGAGTTAAGATTTAATCCTTTGGCAAAATCCCAAAGTTCATCATTAATCTGAATTGCCAGCTCGCGCGTTGGAGCAAGTATTAATACTTTATTAGCGCGGTTATCCAGCATTTTGTTAATAAGCGGAATCAAAAACGCCGCTGTTTTCCCAGTGCCAGTATTGGCCAATCCAATGACATCGTTGCCCTGCAGTCCAAGAGGAATCGTCTGATCCTGGATTGGCGTCGGAGTTAAATATCCCTTACGCTTAATGTTGTTTTTAATTCTCGGATCGATTTTAAAATCATCAAACTGGTTTTGAATAACCTGTTCAGTAGGCTTTATAAAGGATTCATCATTAACCTTATTAATCAGCTGGTTAATATTGATCTTCGTCCCGGCAAAACGCCCGCTTTTTTGCATCGGCTTTCTAAAACGCCTTTGCCCAAAGCCGCCGTGCTCGGCACTTCCATCGCGGCCGCTGTGGTCATTGCGCTTGCCGTAATCATCGCGGCCGCTGTGGTCATTGCGTCTGCCGTAATCATCACGGCCGCCACGACCTTCCGATGCGCCATTTCCACCATGCGCACTTTTTCCACCGCGCCTGCCGTACCCTTCCTGACGGTTGCCATGGGCTTCTTCGCGCCCTCCGGAATAGCGCTTCTTATTCCTAAAATGTCCAAAATGTGAGTTCATTAATTAAGTTTCCAATTAATACAGTGCGGAAAAGTATAACAAAAGCTTGCTAATGTCAAGCGAAAGGCGTGGATAAATAAAACGTAAAAAGCCAGCCCTTTAAGAG
>JAGOLJ010000094.1 GCA_017994125.1 Candidatus Altimarinota bacterium | reverse complement strand
TACATAGATGATGGCCTGTTCCATGATGTGCAGGTCGCCAATGGATTTGCGGATCAGTTCGCGGTGGCGGTCACGGATTTCGTTGATGGCGGCGTTGGCCTGTTCCAGGTTTTCGTTTAATCCATGCTCGGCAGCCTTGAGTAATGATTTAGTTATTCCACTCATGGCGGATACAACAACGATCGGACTTTGTCCTTCAATCTTGGCTTGTTTGATGATTGGAATGACGCTGTGGTTAATGGCTTCCGGTGTTCCCATGGAGGTGCCTCCGAACTTTTGGATAATCATGTGGATGGGGTTTAAAGGGTGTTTTTAAATTGCATTAAATAAAAAAAATCCGCCGGGCGGCGGAGCAGTTTTTCATCAAGCTATGAGCAAGGAAAAATCATCCGCCTAGAGGCAGAGGTCTTTCAATTGCTTAGTTGTGCTTGAGCAGTTGTTCATATTGGATGGTTGCGGCGCTAATTTAGCGGCATGTGCGTATGTTGTCAAATTATTAGTAGAAAGAGACTGATCAGTTTGATGATTAGAATGTGTCCGACATAAATGGAAAAAGAATGCCGGCCAAGGAAGGCGAGCGTGTTATTTTGTGGCAGGATTTTGCCGAGTAAAAGGTAGGTGGCGAAAACCTGGATGAGGAAAAGGAAATCAAAGAAGTAACCAAAGTATAACAGGATGAAGGGGGCTGCGGTCAGGAGGATGCAAATGACAGTTAAAAGCGGGGTTGGTTTTTCGGCGATTTGATGGAGGTTGGTGTTTTTGGCGATGAAGTAGCCAAAGATTCCGTAGAGCAGGAAGGCCAGATTGTAGCTATAGAATCCGCTAAAATTAAGGATGATGATCGTTGACAGGGTAAGTGCGGCTCCCGAAGCCGAGATAAATGAGTTCCCCGGTGCTGCCTGGCTCCTGGAGCCAGCAAAGCGGTCAAAAAGGATGCTGGCGAAGATCAGGAGGGCCATAGGCATCAGGATTTCGAAGGAAAGGATGGCTTGATCGCCCTTTATTAAAGCCCAGAAATTGAATTTCGGTCTAAGGTAGTTGGGGATGTTGAGGATGACAAAGCAGGCCAGTACTTTTAAAGCGAGTGAAAGTTTTTTTGAAGTTTTGCCCTGCAGAAACCTGGCCAGGATGACACCAAGAAAGGTGACAAAGCCCATTGGTACCCAGTAAAAAAAGTGCTGGTCAAAGCGCAGGGGAGTCAAATTTACCAGAATATGAAAAACCACCATTGCGGCAAGGAGCAGTCCGCGGTAGATATCATAGGATTGGATGCGGGCGGTTTTAGCAGGCTGGTTCATTGTTTTATGGTGAATCAAAACCGGTTAAGGCTTTTTGCTTTTGCATGTTTTGTACCAGCCGACGGCAAGTGGCATGATAAAGGTTAAAGCGTAATAGACGTAGACATCTACTTTGTAATAGTCGGTTGAGTTAAACAGCAGTACCAGGAAAAGGAAATCAAGGATGACGGCCATCAATGTCCAGATCACGCTAAGGCCAAAATAACAGACAAAGGAATCTCTTTTGATTTTTTTTAATAATACAAAGAGGGTAACAATAATGCCAAAGGGCAGTATGGCCCAGCCAATGGTATTTTTAGGAATGAAGGTGAAGAAGATGATGCCCAGGACGTAGCCAAAAAGCCAAAGTACGAATCCCCAAGATACGGTGTTTAAGAAAATATTACCTTGATTGTTTTTCATAAGGATTTGGGTTAGAGGTCGGGTTTTTAGTGGATGTATCAGTTTGTTTTTGATGATTGGCGGAGAGAGTGGGATTCGAACCCACGAAGAGGTTTCCCCCTTACTGCTTTTCGAGAGCAGCGCCTTCAACCGCTCGGCCATCTCTCCGTATTTGTATGCTCGTGAGGTTTAGGATCTGGGACCCACTAGACGCAGATCCTAAACTTCACTGCGCGCTCGCGCCGTGCGCTCGCAAGCGTTTACCATCCTGCGCGCTCGCGGGCTATTTTCCAATCATAGCGCGCGCTCGCGCTGGAGCGCTGCTTTTTTGATATAAATTAGCCTGTCTTGGTTAATTTGGCAATTCCGTGGTGGCCGGAATTTCTTCAAGGGCAGGTTGGGGAGGGGCATGAATAGCCCTTCTGCTATAGACGTATTTTTGGATGATCAGTACTGATTGCAGGGTGATATGGACGGATGAAGAAAAAATGAGTGGAGGGACATTTTCAATAAGACCATAGATCAGCCAAAGGCTTGAGCTGATGAGCATTAGGGTGAGCATGCCCCAGGCTACATCACGCAGGTGGCGGGTGCGGTGTGCGCGGATGACTTCGGGAATTAATGAGGTACATCCGGTGATAGCGGCAATGTAACCAAGGTATTCGATAGCTTCCATGATGGCGATGATCGTGGTTAAAATTTAAACATCCGTATATTATAAAACAAATATTTAAATTAAGCAAGCACTGAAAGATTTAGGTTTTAACTCTCCATCAATAAATCCTGCAATTCTTCAATAATGGCCGGTCTGGATTTAATAAAATCCAGGATAAATGTTTCAATTTGCCTGATGCGTTCCCTGGTTACATGATGTTTTTGCCCAATGTCTTCCAGATTGTAGAATTCGGATTCGTCGTTGAAGCCGAATCTGTTGATGAAAACATCCCAGGCCAGTTGTTTATTTTTGGTTCGATGATATTCGTTGAAAAATGTTTTTTTGAAATTTTCCAGAAACTGGAGCCTGTCACGGGCGTCCATTAGCATATTGCGGGTATGGTCGGGACGTTTGATAGTGTCATGGAGGGTGTGGGGGTTGCCTTCGTCGTTATTAAGGTTTTTGTCGAGGGATATTTCTGTGCCGCTGAAGAGCGTGGAATATTCTTTAAGGTTTTCCAGCTTTTCCGGGCTTATTTCAAGGTTAGCCATGATCTCCTGGTCGGAAGGCTGTTGGCCTTTTTCTTTAATGTAATTGGAAATGTATTTGTTGTATTGGCGTAGCTGTGCCTGGATATATTCCGGGGCGCGGATGTTTTTGCCGTGGTTTTGAATATATCGCTGAATGCGTTGTCTTATCCACCAGGTGGCGTAAGACGAAAGTCTGGCTCCAACGTTTGGATCAAAGCGTTCCACTCCTTCTATGAGCCCGGTGTTTCCTTCCTGGATCAGGTCTTCCATGGGAAGGTGGCTCCATGAATAGCGTTTGGCTATGTATATGACCAGTGCCAGGTTTCTTTCTACAAGGATTTTGCGGGCTTCTTTGTCTCCGGCATCTTTTCTTCTGGCCAGTTCAAGCTCTTCCTCAGCAGTCAGAAGTTTTTGCTTTTGCTTCTACCTGTTTCCAGGCGTCCTGGTTAAGGAAATGCACGTATAATTCAGGGGGAGCCTGTTTTTCCTGATAGATGGCGATCCGCCTGCCAATGATTTCGGTGGGAGTTTGTGTTTGGGCATAGAGGATCTGCCTCATGTAAACAGGGATCTCTGGCATTCTTCTAAACAGCGCAGCTTTTTCTGCCAGCCGGTCCATACTTTTTTGGGTGTTTTTTTCCCTGAATAAGACGAAATGAGATTGGGTCGGGGAGATGGTGATGCCTTCATTGGCAAAAAAATGAAGCACGGCGCGTATGTTTTTGGCCATATAGTCGGCGTCACTGTTGATTGCCGGAGGAAAGGGGTGTTCAAGGATTTCTTCTTCTACAAATTTACGCAGACTGACGTTATCCATGGTCTCGATTTGCGCCAACGCTTCTTTGGTTAGTCTGAACAGCCGGGGGATTTGGCGCATGTGGCGCAGATTTGTTGGCCCAAGAAAGGCTTCTTTTAAGCGTTTTTCCATCACATTAAAGCGGTGGTGGGTAAGGCTTTCCAGTTTTTCTTTGCCAAGCCACAGGTCATAAATTTTCACGCCGTACTTTTGGAAATACTTTGTTTCAAGGAGGAAGAATTCCCAGCGCAGGTAGGCGTAACGGTCGGTTGGATCAAGATGATAGGGGAGGAATTGGCCAAACTGTTTAATGGTTTTTACCATTTCGTCCTGAAGTGCCGATTGGACATCCTTTGTAACATCTTCCCATGTTTTTCCATGAGGTAATTCGATGGTCTTAAGAGCCTCTTCTTTGGCGGGGAGTCTTCCCAGCTGCATGGAAAGTTCCAATAAGGCGGTTATGGTTTTCTCTGGAAGGATTTCATTATTTTCAGGCAGGGTGGCGGGGGTTGGTGCCGTAGCATGCAGGATAATTTTTTCAACGGCTTGATCGAAGCCCCCGTATTGGCTGGCGAAATAGCGGATGTGGTAGCAGTTTTCGCGGAAGAGCGGAAGTTTGGTCCCGGGCTGGTATTTTCTGTTGTCTGCAGGTAATCCATTTTTGCGGTTGTAGATGTTCCATACTTCATGGGTTAATTTGGTGCGCACTTCCTGCAGATCCCTGTCATCGGCGATCAGGGGGAACCCCATTTTTGCTGCCAGTCCGCGCCAGTT
>JAGOLJ010000093.1 GCA_017994125.1 Candidatus Altimarinota bacterium | reverse complement strand
TTTCAGCACCATGAACCAGGCCGACATCGTAGCCACGGCCTCATCGGTAACCGGAACTTTCACCATCCTCTTAAGCGCCATCGCTGGCATATCCCTGCTGGTTGGAGGCATCGGCATTATGAACATGATGCTCACCACTGTCACCGAAAGAACCCGTGAAATCGGACTCCGTAAAGCTATCGGCGCAAAAAGAGCGGATATCAGTAAACAGTTCCTGGCCGAATCAGTAATGCTTACTTTCATGGGCGGTGCCATCGGCATTTTACTCGGCTGGCTTATTGCTGAAGCCGCTACCATCTTCGCCTCCATTTCCACCAGCGTCTCGCTTTTTTCCGTTATCCTGGCTTTCGGCGTCTCCACTGGAATAGGCATCCTCTTCGGCTATTATCCTGCCAAACGCGCCGCCAGCCTTAATCCAATCGAAGCACTTCGTTATGAATAACCACACAGTCACAACTGCTTAAAAAAGCGGCCGTCCAGACAAAACTCCAATATCAATCTTATAAACTCTTAATACCTAACCGCTCTCACCTGTCATGAAAAAAAATCTCGTTATCATTATCGCTTTTATTGTCTCCGTCGGCTTATCATTTTACGCCGGATATAAAGTCGGCACCGAAAACAACGCCCCATCCAAATCATTTCAAGCTTTCCAAAATACAAACTTCCGCACCGGCGGCAACCTCCAGAATGCCGGATTAACAAATGGCATACGCCAAGGGGGAGCTCAAAACGGCCTGCGGGGCAACATGGCCAGCGGCGAAATCATCAAAATGGATGACGGCAGCATTACCCTTAAACTAAACGACGGCGGCTCCAAAATCATCCTTTATTCCACCTCCACCAAAGCCACCAAAAACATCGACATAGCGGTTTCTGAACTCAAAACCGGAGACAAAGTTGTTGTTTCAGGATCAACCAATACCGATGGCAGCGTAACCGCCAGTACCATCCAGATCAGGCCCAATCTGCCGGAAATCAGCACACAGCAAATGCAGTTTTCCACATCTTCCGCTGTACAAAATACTAGCAATCAAGAAAACGCTCAAAACAACCAGGAATTCACACCTCCACTGGATGCAGGCGGAATGACACCTCCAGATGGCGCAGGCACACCACCAATCGGAGCCCCTCCCATGTAAGAGCAGCTAACCTGGAACAAACACTCACCCAAAAAATTTTTTCTAACTGGCTGTGCTATAATAGGCGCAGCCAGTTTTTTTTATGAACTTTAAACCTCGCAAATCAAATCATGTCACTCTTCTTCATCTTCCTCACTATCGTCGGACTCTGCCTGTTTGAGACCATCAGCAGTATCGATAACGCCATCATCAACGCTGAAGTACTTTCCACCATGGGAGAAAAAGCCCGGCGCTGGTTCCTGGTCTGGGGATTGGTCTTTGCTGTTTTTGCCATCCGCGGACTTTTACCATGGATCATCATCTGGGCGGTAAATCCTGCCCTTGGGCCATGGGGAGCACTGATCGCCACCTTTTCCAACGATCCGCACATAAAAGAGGCCATTGAAGCCTCCTCGCCAATCCTGTTAATGGGCGGCGGAACTTTCCTGATCTTTCTTTTTTTCCACTGGCTTTTTTTGGAAGAAAAAAATTTCGGACTTCCCCACGAAAAATTCTTCCTGCGACAGGGAGTCTGGTTCTACGCAATAGTGTCTATCATTTTAACAATCCTGGTCTGGTACAGCCTGCGTCTTAACCCCATGATGGCCTTTGGCGCCGTTGTTGGATCAACCGCTTTCTTTATTACTCACGGCTTTAAACAAAACGCCGAAGAAGCGGAAAAACAGATGCTCCACAAACATCTTTCCGACTTAAGCAAAATATTTTACCTGGAAGTAATTGACGCCACCTTTTCCATCGACGGAGTTCTTGGAGCTTTTGCGTTCACCCTCAGCGTACCTCTTATCCTCATCGGCAACGGGCTCGGCGCTTTTGTGGTAAGGGAAATCACCATCCATAACATCAAACGCATCAAAAAATATCTCTTCCTCAAAAATGGCGCCATGTATTCTATTCTCTTCCTTGGCGGCATCATGATTTTAGACAGCTTCGGCGTTGAAATCCCAAGCTGGGTTTCACCTGTCATCACCTTCACCGTCATCGGCTACTTTTTCTACAAATCAAAAGTTCATATCCGCTTAAACGCGCCGTTAGAAAAAACAATTGAATAACATCAGACCCTATAAACGTAAATCGGGATATCTCCTTTAGAAGGCTGATCCACCAATTCGGCCTTTTTGCCCGGCCATTCAATTGCGTACGTTATAAATTTCGCCCCTTTCTTCATTTCCACCAGCTTATTTTTCAATTTAATTAAACCGCGTGTCGTTCCCCAAAAATAAATCACATCAGCTTTGCTGAAATCCACCTTAAACATATCCTTAAACTGAATCTGCAAACTTTGCCTGATCAAATCACGCACTCCACTTTTCGCCTTACCGGGGACCTTTTTACCACCCCGCATTATCATTATAAGTCTCCGTAACCGCGCCACCAGATAAAGCGGCACCGCGATTTCAAAACCAAAAATTTTCACCTGCGGATTATGCCGCGCCATATAGGAACAAACAATCCCCTCCCCGCAGCCAATATCATAAAAAACCTGCCCCGGCTTTAAACCAGCCACTCTGTTAATACGCTCCAAATCTTTTCTTGAAGTTGGCACCCACGGCGCCACCGAAAACCCTCCCGCAAACATAGGTAGCTCCACCAGCATAAACAGGATTACAAAGGCCCAGATAAAAACATTCAAATTTTCCATAAGATCCGGAAGTTATCTGCTAATATCCACCGACGAGCGAACACCACAATCGAAAACCAAACTGCCAGGAACCTTTCCACCCAGGATGATCCAACGGCGAGGTTCGTTCCAAAATGCGATCGGCACGTGATCAAAGGCATTATTATAGCATGATGTCAAGTAAGTACCTCTCCACTCATTATTTTCATAGTCCATAAGAACGGGTTTTTCTTTAGCTAATAAAGAAGTTAATTGCATCCACAGGTATTTCTCGGGTGTAAAACCTATTTCATGCTCATATGCATTGGGATTTGTTAGTTTTTCTTTGTCATCCATCGCAGACTTGTATTCACTTATTCGCGGCTCATTTGGGTTATCTTTAAACTCTGCTTTAATGAAACTTCCTTTCCTGTCCATCCTCCTTCTTCCCCCAATCACATCTTTTTGATCATCAGCTCCTTCAGGTATAACCGCCATCTTTTCCAGATCCTCCACAAAACAAATCTGCCAGGCGCCGTTTATTTGTATCGCATCTTCCTTGGTTATACCGCCATGATCTTTTTTGTCGTACTTTTTGGGGTAATACACCATTTGGCTTTCGTCCCAGCTTTCCCAGATATTGACAGAATCATTATCATCATCATCCCTTTCAAACTCAACTTTCTCGCCGCCGGCGCCAAAAATGCCTTTCTGCGGATTACTGCTGCCATCGGGGTTTAAACCTTCCTCATCCAGTTCTTTCACCCTGGTCTTAAACTTCTGCGCCATTATTTGTAAGTCACATCCAAACGGTACAAGCAGCATTTGAGTAAATCCCTGCGCGCTTTTTTCTTTGATGATTTCACGGTTTTCCGGCTTGCGCAAAATCTTTTGCACTTCTTTCCAGCTTGGCATGGGATATTTTTGGCCAGTGCGCTCAATAACCGGCAATTCATCCACCTCAAATTTAAAATCCAGCCCGGGAATATTCAAATTTTTCAAGGAATTTCTGCTTCCTGCAATAATATTCAACAGCGGCTCGGAAAGCCCGGACAATCTTCCATCTTTATCTTCTGTCAGAAGCCTTTTTCGGTTTTCCGGCGACAACCCGAACAGGCCTGACTTCCACGCCACCTTAACCTGAGCATCATATTGCTCACGCAGTTTCAAATGCTCAAGTCCCGGGGACACCATGTTTTCACGCAATTTTGCCAGCTCCGTATCGCCCTTCAGCAAGGCATTAATCACATCTCTTAAATTACTCAATTCCTCACCGTTCAAATCTCCACTGCGCACACCCACTTCTAACTCCCGCGCAAAATCACCACGTAACTCTTTTACCTCTGCTAACTCACTCCCCAATTGTCGGCATTTTTCATTCATCGTTCATTTGTAATTCGTAATTTATAATTAACTAATTATAGCACAAATAGTCATTCCACTAAACCCCGTTTTACTGTATAATATAAGGAAAATAAAAAGAGCCATGCCTGCCAAAAAACAAAACAAAACCGAACCTCAAAATCCTGATAACAAAAAATCCAGCCAGACACTTCGCGGATTAACCTTTACCGAAGCAAAAAAACGCCTGGCTGAACACGGCAAAAACATTCTGGTCGAAGAAAAAAGATCCAGCTATTTTCTGGACTTCTTGCGCGAATTCAAAAATCCACTTGTCCTTATATTAATGGCTGCCGCCGGAATTTCCTTTGCCTTTGGCGAAAGCATTGATGGCGGCATCATCATTGTCATGATCTTCTGCAGCACCATCCTCAACTTCTATCAGGAAAAAAAAGCCGGCAACGCCGCCAAAAAATTAAAAGAGCAGCTCAAAAC
>JAGOLJ010000092.1 GCA_017994125.1 Candidatus Altimarinota bacterium | reverse complement strand
CTCCTCGTCATATTCACCTGTTTCCTGGGGCACTTCCTTCAGCTCCTCACGCGCACGCACATCACGCTTCCTCACGATTTTAATTTGAGGCCTTAAAAAAGACAAAATCGCTCCAAAAGAAATCTCAAAAGTCAGCGTAACACCAATCAGCATAATCGTCAGAAAAACAGCAACCGACCCAATACTTCCCAGCCCCATCATCTGTCTGAGCAAAAAATTCATGATAAAGCCGATATACCCGCCATAATTCCCCTGCCTTGCTTCCTCATAAATGGAATTCATCGGGACATAAAGGTGCAAAATTCCAAGCACTGATATCAACAAAAATACAACTCCCATCACCTTCGACGCGGCAAAGCCAACCCTCTTTGAAAAAAACATTAACAATGAAAAAGCCAGGAAAACAAAAGGCAAGGCATGTATCCCCCAGCCTAAGATCGGCTTAAGCAAACCAGTCCAAATCTCTCCAACCAGACCAAAATTATTATTTATGCTCAAATAAGTAAAAACAGCCAACCCCAAATAAGATATCCCCCATATTTCCCTAAGAACCGACTGTTTAACCTCAATTGCCACGCTTCCCGTTCGTCCGGAGCGTTTGCGGGGTGCAGTAGCCTTTTTTGTTCGACGTTTGCGAGGCATCTTGCTTTATAAAATAAATAAAAATCCGTTTCCTAACATAGCAAATACCCTATTTTTGTCAATTTACAAAGCCTAAATGATAATACTGTATTTCTTTGACGCATCAGTTATTTCCTGATCCGTAAAAGTGTCTTCAATGAAAAACTTCTTCCTGTCACCCTGATCCCATCTGGAAAGGACACGCCACTTTCTGTAAAGGTATTTTTTTACCGTTCCAGCACGGTTATCAGTAGCAAAGGCAGCAATAATCCTGATAACATTTCCATTCATCCGATAAATGGAAAAACCTCCATCCGCATTCATAATTTCATCAAGAATATTATAAAGGGAAATCATGCGTTTTTGGACTAAAGCATCGGGGCCAGCCTCTTCCTTCTTGTTTTTTTCACTGACCGTATGGGCAGGAATAGACCGCGAAAGTGTCTGAAGAATTCCGTAATAAAGTTCTGCGCTGCTTAGTCGGACCTTATTTCGAACCAAAGCTATTCCGGCAGGAACCCTCCTGTTCTTAAAAAGATTAAGCAAATCCGAACTTTGAGCTGAAAGCCTAAAGCTGGCAATCCGGCCATCAAGCAGCTTCCAGTTGGACGCCCCTGACGGCAATTTTTCCTCAAAACAAACTTGACCGGCACTATTTAAGCTTAACCTGTGTGTACTCCCTGACGCTTTATTTTCAATAAAAAGGGGGAAAGGTTCTGATTTCAAAAAATCCGCAAGCGACATAGATTCACGCTCCAAGTCTAACAATGGGCCATTCTGGCCGGGAACCTCGGCATTGTCTTTATGGTTGGGTAAACTCATATTTTCTATTAAAATCGGGTCACAGAGAATATAGGTGGGGTGGATATTTTGTCAAAAGAATAGTCCATGGAAAAAAAACACCGCTTTTGCTATATTCATGGCACATCTGAACTTAATTTTAATACTTTCCCTCAATGATCAGAACCAGATTTGCTCCATCCCCAACCGGATATGTCCATATCGGAAGCCTTCGCACAGCCCTCTTTAATTACCTTTTTACCAGAAAAAACAAAGGGGTCATGGTCCTTCGAATTGAAGACACTGATCAGAAAAGACTCGTGGAAGGAGCCGTGGAAAATCTCATCTCCACGCTCAAAATGCTCGGTCTGGATTACGACGAAGGCCCAATCGCGGGGGGCCAACTGGGACCATACGTCCAATCCGAAAGAACCGAAATTTACCGCAAATATGCCAACGAACTGATCGAAAAAGGCAAAGCCTACCGTTGTTTCTGTACCGAAGAAAGGCTGGAAGAAATGCGTACAAGACAAATGGCGCGCAAAGCCGCCCCCATGTATGACCGTACCTGTCTAAAACTCTCCGAAGAAGAAATAAAAGCAAAGATAGACGCCGGCATTCCATTTGTCATAAGGCAAAAGATCCCTCACGACCAGACCGTTGAATTCACCGATTTAATCCGCGGGAAAGTAAGATTTGAAACCAATACCATTGATGACCAGGTACTGCTGAAATCTGACAAGTTCCCTACCTACCACCTGGCTGTAGTCGTCGACGACCATCTGATGCAGATAACCCATGTTATCCGCGGTGAAGACTGGCTCCCTTCCACACCAAAACACATTCTTCTCTACAGGGATTTTGGATGGGAAACCCCACAGTTTGCCCACATGCCGCTAATTCTAAACGCTGACAAAAGCAAGCTGTCAAAGCGCCAGAATGACGTCAGCGTTGAATCTTACCTTAACAAAGGTTACAGCAAAGAAGCTTTAATTAATTTCGTTGCCTTCCTGGGCTGGCACCCCGGTGAGGACATGGAAAGTGAAATTCTGGATTTAAGCGATCTCATCGAAAAATTCAGCATCGAAAAAGTCCACAAGTCCGGCGCTGTCTTTGATCTGGAAAAACTAAACTGGTTCAACTTCCAGTGGCAAAAGAAAAAACATCTGGAAAAACTCACAGAAATAGCCAAATCAATTGAACCAGACTACCAGACAGAATTAAACCAGAAAAATGAAACCGTCTTTAAATTTTCCAAACCTGAAAACAAGATCAGATTCATCCAGTCCCGCGCTGAACTGCTTTACGATATATGCAAAAACCACCTGCCCCAAACCTGGATTGCCGAAAAAGACAAACTTCTGAAAGCTCTTATCACTGTCGAAGAAAAAATTCTGCGCAAACCGGCAGAAGTAGCTGATTACATCAGGTTTTATTTCGACCCTAAAGAAGCCCCTCTTGAACTAATGCTAAACGCTAAAATGAAAGTTGACCAGTCAATCGCCAAAACAGGCCTTGAAAACAGCATAAACTCATTATCTGACCTGGATAATTATGAAGACATGGATGCCATCCAACAACAATTAATTGGATTAGTCCAGAAACTTGGTCTTAAAAACGGACAACTTTTATGGCCGATTCGCGTAGCATTAAGTGGAGAGGAATATTCTCCCGGTACTTTTGACCTCATTTGGGTACTTGGAAAAACCGAAACCATCGCCCGAATTAAGAAAGCCCTTCAAACTCTCTAAAAAACACTCTGGTATTGATATTTATGTAAATAGTCGTAAAATACTACACCGCCGGACGACCAACCTGCCTTATTGCCGCAATGCGGAAAATGACTTAAACTGCAAACTGCATATGAACTACATCGACCTAAAAGCAATCATCAAACATTTAAAAAAGAACCTGCCCTGCGGACAGTGTGGTAAGAAATTTCCAGATGAAGGGATCAATCTTATTTCCGCCTTAAACGACGAAACCCTTTTCCATTTTAAATGCCCATTCTGCCAGAATCAGTTAATCGCCCAGGTTTCAATTGTTGAACAGGACCGTAAAGCGCAGAAACTTAATGTAAAAACTAAAAAAGCTGAATCTTTAAGCCCAAACGACATTCTGGATATACACAATTTCCTGGACCAGTTTGATGGCGACTTTAAAACGCTTTTTTCTAACACAAAATCATCATGAAAAAAAATATATTTTTCATTACAGCATTCGTAATTCTATCAATTCTTTTCTTCCTTACCGGATGCCAGCAGGTAACTAATCAGGCTCAGGATATTCAGAACAAAGCGCAGGAAACCTACAACAACCTTCAAACCCAGGCACAGAGCATTCAAAATCAATTCGAAAATACCAAAGCCCAGGTCATTGATACTGGCACTAAAATCAACGAAAAAATTGACCAGGCTAAAAACGTGGCCGATTCAGTCGGAAAACTCGTCCAGTAAAAAAGCTTCGGAGAATAGACATATCGCTTTAGCGTCAAATTTCAAATATGGCTAAATTGAAAGTTCAACTTCACCTGCACAGCAAGGAAGATCCTATCGATAACATTAAACTGACCTCCTTTCAGCTGATAGATCTGGCTGCAAAATTAAACTACGACGCAATGGCCATAACCTGCCATAACGTACTTATTTTCACCGATGAACTTAAAAATTACGCCGCAGAAAAACGCATCATTTTAATCCCCGGCATAGAAAAAACCATCAGTAAAAAACACGTTGTAATTATCAACGCCAATCTGGAAGCCCAAAAAATCAGGGATTTCAATGATTTGCGCCACTACAGGGAAAACAACAAAGATTGCCTGATTCTGGCAGCGCACCCCTATTTCCCATCCTGGACTTCCCTTGGTAAATATTTTGACAAACACCACGACCTTTTTGACGCTGTCGAATACTCATGGTTTCACAGCCAAAAACTCAACTGGTTCAATAAAAAGGCTCAAAAAAGCGCCGAAAAATACAGACTTCCAGTACTGGCTACCAGCGACTGCCACCTCTGGAAATATTTCGACTCATCATACAGCCTGATCGATGCAGAAAAAAACACCAAATCAATCATCAACAGCATCAAAAACGGAAAAATAGACATCGTCAGCCATAACGTCAAAGCCTGGAAACTGGCCTTCCTGTTTCTAAAAATTACCGCGCTGGAAATGATCAAAAAGATAACACTTAAATAAGTTAAGCACGATCTTGCAGCGCACGCGACATAACCGCACCGCACAGAGCTTCCCAAATAATACAAAA
>JAGOLJ010000091.1 GCA_017994125.1 Candidatus Altimarinota bacterium | reverse complement strand
GGGCTTCTTTTTCTTTATCGCCCTTGGCAAAAACAAGCACGCGTACTTTCTTGCCCAAACCATTGGGAAGAACGACACTCCCCCGGACCATCTGATCGGCATGAGCCGGGTTAACGCCTAAACGAACAGCGGCATCCACCGTCTCATCGAACTTGGCCCCTGGCATTGATACAATCATTTCCGTAGCCTCTTTCAGCGTATAACGCTTGGTCGGCTCCACCTTCGCTTTCGCAGCTATTATGCGTTTGCCTCGTCTTAACATGATAAAACCTCGTTCTTATTAACCTGCTATTTCGATTCCCATTGATCTTGCCGTACCGGCAATAATCTTGACCGCGCCTTCAATATTGACGGCGTTCAAATCATTAAACTTGAGCTGTGCGATATCCTGAACCTGCTTCGCCGTAACGGTGCCCACCTTTTCTCTTTTGGGGTCCGCGGCGCCCTTGGCTACTTTTGCAGCCTGTTTAAGCAGGACGGAAGCCGGCGGCGTCTTTGTAATAAATGTGAAAGATCTGTCGGCATAAACGGTGATGACAACAGGAATGATCATGCCTTCCTGACTTTGCGTCATCGCATTATAGGCTTTACAAAATTCCATGATATTGACGCCATGCTGCCCAAGCGCCGGCCCGATCGGAGGCGAAGGTGTCGCCTTTCCCGCCTTAATCTGCAATTTAATATTCGCAATAACTTTTTTTGCCATAAGAATCACCTGATCTAAAAAAATTTATTAGGCTTTAATCTCGCGCCTTGAAATCCATATCCTCTATTGCCCCTGAGTCACCTGGATGAAATCCAGCTCCACGGGAGTCGGACGTCCAAAAATGCTCACGATCACCCTGAGCTTGCTTTTTTCCGGCCTTACTTCGTCAATGACGCCATCGAAATTCGTGAAAGGCCCGTCAATGATTTTCACATGGTCACCCACATCGAATTTGAACTTGGGTTTGGGTTTGAGCGTGCCTTCATCAATTCTGACTTTCAGATTTTCAACATCCTTATCCGGAATCGGAGAGGGCTTATCCTTGCTGCCGATAAAACCGGTCACTTTCGGCGTGTTTTTGACGATATGCCAGTTTTCATCGTTCATTTCCATACGAACCAGAATGTAACCGGGAAAAAATTTGCGCTTGGATGTCTTCTTCTCCCCTGAAATCAACTCCACCACATCTTCTTCCGGGATCAAAATGTCTGAAAAATAAGCCTGTGCGCCAGCCAGTTCGATTCTTTCCTGAAGGCTCATTTTTACCTTATTCTCAAACCCCGAATAAGTATGAACGACGTACCATTTAAAAGCCATGAAGTTAACCCAAAATCCACTTAACTATTTTTGCCAGAACAAAATCAACCATTCCCAAATAGATCGCCATAATCGCAACAATCACCATCACAACCGCTGTCGATGCCAGAGTCTGCTTGCGTGTCGGCCAGGTAACTTTTTTCAGCTCGGCCTTGGCTTGAGAGAGAAACTGTAAAGCCTTATCCACAATCAACTTAATTTTTTCCATAATCATCAGCCCTTTTGCGGGAAAAACTGGCAGGCCAGGAGGGACTTGAACCCCCAGCATCCGGATTTGGAGTCCGGCGCTCTATCCATTAGAGCTACTGGCCTGTCCGAATCCTCAACTATTTTGTTTCCCTGTGCAGTTTATGTCCGCGGCAAAACTTGCAATATTTTTTCATTTCCAGACGGTTTTGCATCGTGCGCTTGTTCTTTGTCGTTGTATAATTTCTCTGCTTACATTCCGTACAAGCTAAAATAATATTATTTCTCATAATTCTCCTTAACTGGAGCCCACGACCAGGATTGAACTGGTGACCTCATCCTTACCAAGGATGTGCTCTACCAACTGAGCTACGTGGGCACAACTTATAAACATTGTGATACAGCACTAAAAAAATAACAAACTGGAGCGGGAAACGGGATTCGAACCCGCGACCCTCAGCTTGGAAGGCTGACGCTCTAGCCCCTGAGCTACTCCCGCTTATCCGTCTATAAAAAAACATATGGTGGAGGGGGGAGGGTTCGAACCTCCGTAGGCTCCGCCGGCAGATTTACAGTCTGCTCCCTTTGGCCGCTCGGGAACCCCTCCAGTTATGTTGCTCACCTGGAGCTGGCGATGGGACTTGAACCCGCAACCTGCTGATTACAAATCAGCTGCTCTACCGATTGAGCTACGCCAGCAAAACAATATAATTCCAATAACTTCGCATAATATCAGCCATAATTTAAACGCAAAACAGCACCTACACTGACTCGTGCGAATTGCGGACTTTAATTTTTATGGTTGTTTTTGTCAAGTAAATTTTTAATTTATTTCAAAAAACATTCAGGGAAAGTACACAAGAGAGTCTAATCTTTATCACTAAAATAATCCGCTGAAAAAATATATATCTCCGTTTCTTTATCTTTCCATGCTTTGGGTGGTAAACCGGCTTTAAAACAAGTCTCTTTCAGGAAATTTTCCCTGTCCCATCCGTATTCGATTGCCACTTGCGGTAAAAGCAAACCCGAGTTATAACCACGGACAATGTACAGGCCATGTTTCCCTACTTCAATATCATCAATGCTTTTGATCTTCTGCAAGGGGCTTAAAACGGATATTTCAAAGCTCAAGTCCCTGATCTCTTCTCCTTTTACCGATGGAAAACGTGGATCGTGAAAGGCCGCGGCAACAGCCATTTCCTGCACGGTCTCACCAAGAGGTTTGACCGCTTTGATATAGCCGATACATCCTCGCAGGAGCCCTCGCTTTTTTAAAGTTACAAAAGCGCCTCTTTTTTCCTTAAGGATCGGCGACTCCAACGTTAACTCGGGCAATTCCCTGTTGCTTGCCTTCGCGAAAATCGCTCTTTTGACTATTTCCAAAAGCGTCTTTTTGTCCTGATCTGTTAAGTCCATTTTCCCCTCTTTATTTTTATCGATAAAAAACGGCTGAAGCATAACCCACTACGGAACGCTTATCTCCCGTAACATCTCCGGAATTCGCATATTTTAGAAGCAACGAATGATGAACCCCCAATTTTTTCAGGGCAAGCATCATCGCCACCATCGGGCCACCGCCGCAGGCTTCGGTTTTATCCTGCGTCAAATTCTTTAAGAGCGCTTCAGCGTCTCCATCCTGAATACTGCCAAGCGCAATCCCATCGAGCTGGCTTGCCTTGTTATAATCATAGAAATGAGAAAGATCCGTACTGGCAACAATCAACACACGGCGATCTTGAGCCACCCGATAAATCACAGCCGCTAATTCCCGGCAGGTTGCGTCGTTTTGATCTCCCATCACCAATGGAACAAAGGAAAAACTCCCCAGGGCAACCTGCAAAAAAGGAAGCTGAATTTCCAAGGAATGTTCCTGATCATGGGCGGCAGGAAGATCAACAATGGTTTTACTCAGGCGCTTCATTTCTTCGGCGATTTTTTCATTGACAGGAACCACGCCCAATGGTGTTTCATAACCGCCTTCGCTATATATGGATACGCCGTGAAAAGCAACCCTGTGGCTGGGTCCGACCAGAATAACCGTATCATATTTTTTACCGAAGACAAGTTTATAAGCATGGGCGGCTACCTGACCGGAATAAATATAACCGGCATGAGGAACGATTAAACCGATGATATCTCCCTTGATCGCCCTGTCCGGAACATTTTGGAGATAGCGATTAATATCATTTCTTAAAGTGGAAGGATTTACGGGATACCACGAACCGGCTATAACTGATTTTCTTAATTTTTCCATAGGCTCATCTTTTTTATTTATAATGCCAGATTGTCCCCTGCTGACTGTCTAAAACTTCAACACCAAGCCCAGCCAGTTGCTTTCTGAGCAAATCCGCTTCCTGCCAAAGCCCTGCCCTTCTGGCTTTATCTCTTTTTTGTATGAGATCAGCAATATCCTGACTGTGTGTTTGCGTGTCGAAATTCATAACTCCCAGTATTTCATTGGTTTTTTCAAGAGCTTTAATAATTTTTTCAGCATCTGCCCGGCTTATTTTCCCCTCGGTCAAAGGCGTGTTGAGCTTACCAATAAATTCAAAAAACGCCGCCAATGCGCCGGAAATATTCAGGTCGTCGTCCAACGCTTTTTCAAAATCGTGATAAAGATCATAAATGATCTGATCCGTGTCAGGGAAATTTTGTGTGTTACCGTCACTTGCGTAAAGCCGGTGAATAAAAGCATCAATTTTCTTGATGGTGTTTTTTGCAACCCGCAAAGCTTTTTCGGAGTAACTGACCGGTTTGCGGTAATTCATTCCAAGCAGGAAAAAACGGATGTCTGTGCCGCTATATCCACTTTTCTTCAAATCCTCGATCGTCACTGCATTATTGAGAGAGCGGGACATTTTTCGTCCATCCACCATAATCAATTCGGCGCTGATCCAGTAGGCCGCACCATTATGCCCGGAAAATGCCTTGTTGATCGCGACAATGTTTTCACAATGCGGGAAAGTCTCATCAGCCCCGCTGACATGAATGTCATAGGCCATGCCCAAATACTTTTGAGAAATGGCCGCGCATTCCAGATGCCAGCCCGGCCGGACATTGCCCCATTTGGTCTTGTGATAAATTCCTCTTTTCAACTCTCCCAAACCGGCTCTTTTCAAAAGCGCAAAATCGGCCGGACTGTCCTTCTCGTAGTCGTCAAGATCAATGGATTTTCTCAGTCGGGTTTTTGCC